>JAFDXH010000201.1 GCA_018268075.1 Bacteroidota bacterium
AATATATCTTTTGATGGAAAGATCAATGGAAGTGGATTTGCTGAGAAGGAGCTTGCCATTATGGTAGATGGCACTATCAGCAAGGTTAATTTCAATAATTACAATTATGCCAACATTATTGCTCATGGAATATTTCGTAATAAATTATTTTCCGGATCAGCAAGTATAAACGACCCCAACATAAAAATTGACACCCTGATTGGATCTATGAATTTTAGTAAAAAAAATCCAAAACTTGCAGTAACAGCCAAGGTGAATCAGCTTAATTTAAGGAGCTTGCATTTTACCAACGACAGTATCTCCGTTACCGGCAAATTTGATCTGAATTTTACGGGAAATAATATAGATAACTTTTTAGGGACTGCTAAATTATATGATGCTTCATTATATGATGGCGGCCAGCATCTTTCATTCGATTCGCTGATTGTAAGCTCATCAATCTCCGACAATAAAAAATCACTTACTATCAATACGAATGAGATAGATGCAACCATTAATGGGCAATTTAAAATAATGGAACTTCCGGTTGCATTTCAATTGCTTTTAAACAAATATTATCCTGCCTACATCAATAAACCTAAAACCAAAATTGCTAATGAAGATTTTACCTTTCTTGTAAAAACAAGGTTTGTAAGTAATTATGTGAATTTGTTTGAAAAAGAAATACAGGGGCTCGACAATTCTGTTTTTATTGGCAACATAAATGTAAACGCCAATACACTCAATCTGCAGGCAGATGTCCCTCAATTCAAATACAATCAATTTACATTCAATAATATTCATGTGACTGCAATAGGCAACTCTGATACGCTGGTATTAAATACGAATATTGACGATGTGATAATAAACGACAGTTTGCATTCACCCGACACAAAGATTAAAGTGGTGGCTGCTAATGATGTTTCGGATGTTACCATCAAAACATCAGCCAATAGAACCCTTACTGCTGCTGACTTATCTGCAAGAGTGCTCACATTTGAAAAAGGCTTTAAGGTAACTTTTAACCACAGCACATTTACCATTAATCAAAAACAATGGGATATCGAAAAAGATGGCGAAATAGAGCTAAAAAATAAAATGCTTCTTGCAAGCAAGATCAAACTTACTCAAAACGGCCAGGAGATTTATGTATCCACACACCCTTCAGATATTACTAACAGCAACGATCTTATTATCGCTGCGCAAAATTTAATCATTCAGGATTTTACTCCACTCTTTATGAAAACACCTAAGGTAAGTGGATTGTTTAACGGCAACATTAAAGTGAGCGATCCATTTGGAAATTTATCAGCAGAGTTCGATACTCGGCTTTCTGCTTTTAAACTTGAAAACGATTCTATAGGAGTAATAACTGCAGGTGGTGAATATAATGGGTTCACCAAAAATTTAAAATTAAATGCGGTAAGTGATAACAAGCTCTATAATTTTAGTGCTGCACTTTTATTACAACCGGCTGATAGTACAAAGCCATTAAGCGGTTCTATTGTTTTCAATCATACATCCATTCATATTTTAGAAAATTATCTCAACGATATTTTCAGTAATATTCAGGGAAATGCATCGGGTATTTTAAATTTGTCGGGCAAAATGGCAAGCCCGGAAATCACCGGCTCGGTAACATTAGACAGTACTGCTCTTACAGTAGATTACACACAATGCCGATACCATTTAGCAGACCATTCCGTTATTACTTTTAACCCTGATGAAATTGATTTTGGCTCTATCAAATTAATAGATACCCTCTCTAATACTGCTACGCTATCAGGGAAAATCTATCATAATTTTTTCGACAATTTCTTTTTTAATGAACTGCATTTAAGCACCGATCAAAAAGGAATAGGCCCTTCAAAATTTCTTTTACTAAACACTACTGCAAAAGACAATAGTGAATTTTACGGAAGAGCTATAGGAAAGGCCTCTTTATCATTAAACGGCTTCGTTACAGATTTAAAAATGAATATTTCTGGCGAAATAACTGATAGCAGCCATATTTACCTACCTACAGGCGAAACTGCAGAAACAGGCTCAATAGATTATATCGAGTTTATCAAATTTGGACGAGAGATGAAGCCAGATATGAAAGCAAGAGAAAGTACCAATATCAAAGTGGATATGGAACTATTGGCAAATCCCCTGGCAAAAATAGATGTGATCTTAGATGAGACTACCGGCGATGTAATAAAGGCACAGGGAAGTGGTAAATTAAATATTTCGGCAGGCACAAAAGACCCACTTACTATCAGGGGAAGATATGATATAGAGGCAGGTGAATACACTTTTAATTTTCAAACTTTTTTAAAGACACCCTTCACACTTCAGCAGGGATATATTGAATGGCAGGGCGACCCCTATCTTGCCAACATGAATATTGATGCAGTTTATAAAGCTAAAAGTGTAGTGCTCAATAATATTCCTACTACTACAGGTATTGCCAATACACGGGGTGATATTGATATTCTTTTTAAATTAAGAGGTACACTCAAAGATCCAAAGCCAGCTTTTGAGTTTCAATTTCCTTTTGACAATCCACTTAAAAGTGACCCTATTGCAAATGAATACCTGCGCACTAAATATCAGGCAAATAACCAATTGCTGGACCAGGTAGCTTCTCTCCTACTTTTTAACACTTTTATCAATAATGATCAAGGCTTACTAACTGGAAATAACACCGGAAACTTTGTTACCAAAAGTGTAGGCCAGTTATTATCTGCCACCCTCACCTCCTCTTTAAATAATTGGTTGCAAAAATTATTAAATACCAATTCGGTAAATCTTTATACAAATATCAATACATCTGATTTTAATTTTCAAAAGGGCGGTACTCAAAAAGAAATTCAAAACGTAGGCGACTTTGGATTGAAGACCGCTTTTTTAAATAACAAATTATTGGTGACCGTAGGCGGCAATGTAGATTATCGCTTAGGGCAAGCCGTTTCTAATACGAATTCTAACTTTCTTTTTACACCCGACGTTTCATTTGAATATCTTATTACACCCGATGGGCGATTGAGAGTCGTAGGTTTTAACCATAGCGATACAGACCCCGGTGATATAGCCGGTGTAACAAGGCGCAACCGTACTGGTATCCAACTATCATACAGAAAAGATTTTGATACTTTTCGGGAGTTTTTTACAAAAGAAAAAAAGAAAAAAAAATAAAACTATTGTAAGTTTTATAAACAATGGAATTGCCTAATGCAATATTTTATTCAATTTCAAATAACCGATATGTAATTCATCGGTTGCCGATGAATCAACCCTATTAAGACTCAATCTATATTCCTTCTTGAACTTATCGGCCAAAATATCTGTTATTTCAAATACATCATCTACATCTATTCCATATTTATCATCTATATGAGAAATAGCTCCCTCAAAGCCGGTATGCAAAAAAAAGGCTGTCTGTTTAGAAGCCTGTATGGCAGATGATTTGGTAGTTGCAGCAGCAAGCATTTTATAATGATATTCTTCAAATTCGTAAGGTTTATAGCCGCCGAGGTTTATAAAAAAAAGCCCGTGTTCGGCGCTCCCGGGCACTTGCATTTCCGCTTTTCTTTCAACAGAAACAGAAAATCCCTCTACAAAATTTACCTCTCGCCATGCATCTATATGTATGCGCCCTTCTGCTTCAGGCCACCAATTAATAATATCTGGAATCAATAAACTAAGATTGCTCGCAATCCCAAAGAATACATCGTGCTGTTCGATATTTCGGCCTTTAGGTGTACAGCCTACCAAAACCATAAATAATTTCATATTCAATTTTATATTTTAAGAAATGCAAATCTCAATAAAATAAGTAGCACAAAATTAATTGAAGTTCACAATTAATGCGGATCAGGAAATAATGGATGTTTAAAATAATATTGTAAGTTGTATAATAATTCAGTTCAAAATGCTTCATTCTATACACTACCAGATCATTTATCTTTTCCTGTTGTCCATTCCTGTGGCTTGTATTAGCTGGACAGTAACGCACGAGGAAGTTTTTAGGGAACCGCGCGATTACTGTGAAAAAAAATCAAAAAAATTAAAATCGTTTTTGCCTAAGAAGTTTTTCTACCTCTTTACCTGCGAATATTGCTTTAGCCATTATATAGTTTTACTATTTCTATTCATTACAAGGTTTCATCTGCTATACTTCGACTGGCGTGGTTACCTAATTGCATTCTTTTCGCTTGTATGGATAGCAAATATCTATATGAGTATGTTTGGTTTTATTAGAGTAGGCTTGAAAAGAGAAGGCATGGAAGCAAAAATTAAAGAGGTAGAATTGAAAGAATGTAAGGATGAATAATGGGCAAACATTTGATACCAAAAATATCGCCTCGATGATATCCACTACCAAACTGTCGCCTCGATGAGGCTTTATTTGATTGTGATTCCTTTATTTACCAAACTGTCGCCTCGATGAGGCTTTATTTGATTGTGATTCCTTTATTTACCAAACTGTCGCCTCGATGAGGCTTTATTTGATTGTGATTCCTTTATTTACCAAACTGTCGCCTC
>JAFDXH010000202.1 GCA_018268075.1 Bacteroidota bacterium
ATAATGTTGATAAACACCTGGGCTTTTATCAGTGTTATCATTTGGCTGCCAAATATTTTAAAAAATATAGCTGGAATAGTCCAGTACATACCTCCCAAAGGGATGCCAAAATCTCGGAAAGGAATTTGCCCATTGCTCATGCGGTATGCCCCCTCCCAGGAAAGAAAAATATTTACCCTGTAAGGCATGGTAAATAAAAGGGGAACTATAGCAAATGCCAATATGACGATTATCTCCAGAATTGCTAAGGGTCTTTTCATTTGCATAAACACGGTTGATTTGTAAAAATATTGATTAGAAGCATAAATTCATAAGAACTTTGATCAAAAACCTTCTTAATGCATTATCTATATCTTATCTTTACTGTTAATACTAACGTATTCAATTGGTACGTTATTGAATTAAAGTGATAAATATCAAAATCTTTTATAATCACTTTTTCCTTTTATAATCACCAATAAGCTACCAGTGATATACTTAAAATTATTGAGGCCAAAAGACTGGGCAAAAAATCTTTTTTTATACATACCCCTCTTTTTCTCGGGTGATATATTTGACACGTCAAAAATCATAAATGTATTTATTGGATTTATCGCGTTTTGCTTTATTGCAAGCAGCATTTATATAATAAATGACTACGGCGATATAGAAGATGACCGAAAACACCCTGAAAAAAGAAACCGGCCGCTTGCTTCGGGCAAAGCATCACCAACTATTGCACTGATCATTTGCGGCATACTTATTATAGCCGGCTTTACTATTGCCTATTTTACCAACAGCCGTTTTTTTATTTTGTTATCTATTTACTTCGTTCTGAATTTAGCGTATTCATTTGGGCTGAAAAACATTCCTATACTGGATATATTTATAATAGCTATTGGATTTTCATTACGTATCCGGTCAGGTGGCGCATTAGCTCATGTGGATGTAACCATCTGGATGAATATTATGGTATTCCTGCTTGCTTTATTTATGGCTATCGGCAAAAGAAGAGACGATGTTTTAATAAAGCTTTCTTCAGGAGTAGATATGCGCAAGGTAGTGAAAGGATACACCATAGATTATTTAAATACAATGCTGGCACTGGTATCTGCGGTTATGATTGTTTCCTATTTCATGTTTACCGTGTCTGAAGGTGTTATCAAACGCCATCATACCGAAAGATTATATTTAACCGCGCTGTTTGTGATGGCCGGCATTATGCGTTACCTGCAAATAATATATGTGCATGGTGATTCAGGGTCCCCAACCAAAATCTTATATAAGGACCGGTTTATACAAATCGCTATCCTGTTATGGATGATTAGTTTTTATTTTCTTATTTATGCAAAAGAAATTCCTTTTATTAATTAAAGAATACAATGCCTGTTGTACTTATACTTGGCGCCACATCTGATATAGGCAAAGCCATTGCCGGCAAATTTGCAGAAAAAGAATATGACATTCAGTTAGCATGCCGTAAACCCGAAGAAATTTCGGCATTGGTTTCTGATTTGAAAATACGTTTTCAACGCAACTGTACTGCCCATGCTTTTGATGCAACTGATTTTTCCCGGCACCGGCAATTCTATGCATCACTCCCTTCATCGCCCGATATAGTGGTTTGTGTGTTTGGTTATATGACTGAAAATGATATCGCTATTTCCGTGTGGGAAGAATCGCTTAGAACTATTGAAACCAATTACACAGGAGCAGTTAGCATTCTTAATATCGTTGCAGAAGATTTTGGTTCAAAAAAGACGGGAATTATTGCGGGTATCAGCTCAGTAGCAGGGGAAAGGGGAAGGCAAAGCAATTATATTTATGGAAGTGCAAAAGCCGGGTTTACCGCTTACCTGTCAGGCTTAAGAAACAAACTATATAAAGATAATGTGCATGTGGTTTCTATTTTACCGGGATTTGTATACACAAAAATGACAGAACATCTTAATCTTCCAAAATTACTTACTGCAACGCCAGGGGATGTTGCAACATATACTTATAATGCAATTATTAAACGAAAAAATGTCGTCTATATTAGATGGTTCTGGAAATGGATCATGCTTATCATTAAATGTATTCCTGAAGCTATTTTTAAAAAGAAAACACTTTGAAAAAAGCAATCGCCTTTTTTGATTTTGACGGAACTATTACGACTAAAGATACACTTCTGGAAATAGTAAAATATTGCAAAGGAAGTACCGGATTATATGCCGGATTATTAAAACTATCTCCCTGGCTTGCCGCCATGAAACTTAAACTTACCTCCAATCAATTTGTAAAAGAGAAATTTTTGACCCTTTTTTTTAAGGATACCCCCGTAGCTTTATTTCAGCAGAAATGCGATGTATTTGCCGAAACAATCATTCCCCAATTGATCAGACCGGCAGCAATAAAAAAAATCAATGAGTTTAAGGAGAATAATATACCGGTAGTAATAGTATCTGCATCACCCGAAAACTGGATAGCGCCGTGGTGCAGGAAAAAAAACCTGCAGTTCATTGCAACATTACTTGAGGTAAAAGATGGGCATATCACCGGGAATATACAAGGAGCAAATTGCTACGGTACTGAAAAAGTAAAAAGAATTAGTGCAAGTTTCGACCTGTCAGTATATGAAGAAATATTTTGCTTTGGAGATACAAAAGGTGACAAGCCCATGTTAGCGCTTGCCACCTCTGCATATTATAAGCCCTTTCGCTGATGTTATAATTTCACCAGCTTATATGTAGATCTATACCTGTAGTCTACAATAACTTCTATAAAATATACACCTCTTTCCAGTTTCGATACATCTATTGTTTGGTAAAAGGCATTATTGTCTTTAATAACTTCTTTATGTAATACCTTTTTTCCGGTTGCATCAAATATATCCATCATCGTTCTTCCTTTTGAATCTCCTGCCAGTTTAACATGAATAATGTTTTGTGCCGGATTAGGATATACCTGCATTGTTTGAGATAAGTCAGGTCTGCCTCCGGGGTTATTAACCAATACCTTTACAACCGACTTACCGGTATTACCCTTACTATCTGTTACGGTAAGCTCAAATTGGTACTCACCTTCTACAAATCCTGAAACGGATACAAGCGAACCTTCATTTTCTTTTATCTCTATAACCGATGGACCGGCAGTTAATGTCCATTCATATTTTGTAATATGGTCGTAAGCGCTGTAAGAGTTTGTTCCATCAAGCTTCAATACATCAGTAACAGATATAGTTGTATCGCTTACAATATTAGCCACCGGAGGTTCAGGTTTAATATCTTCAGCAAAAACATCCATCGTTACATCAGCAGAGTCAACTGATCCATTGGTATCATACACAAACAAACGGAATACATATACACCCGGCTCAACGGTAAGTATACTCGGGTTAACCGTAGTAGCATTTAACAGGTTAACCGGTTTAGTACCCGACACAATGATCCACTTATACTCTCTGATACTTCCTTCCTGTGCATATGATTTACTTCCATCAAGCTGTATAGCATTTACAGGAAGATGAACCTGGAAACCTTTACCGGCATTGGCAACAGGTGG
>JAFDXH010000203.1 GCA_018268075.1 Bacteroidota bacterium
ACAAGTATTCCTGGCCAGTTGCTGCTGGGTTTGGCATTCATTAAAACCATTGAATGGACAGTCCAGCATCAATTTGGCATTTTATACCTGTTGCCAATGAATTCAAATTCGTCATCGCTCTTTCTTGCATCTTTTGTTTTACTTGACCTGGGTGAATACGGCTATCATATCATCATGCATAAGGTAAAAAGGCTCTGGATGTTTCATGCGGTGCATCATAGTGACAGTGTGGTTGATGTTTCCACTACATTAAGAGAACATCCCGGAGAAAATATAGTAAGGTTATCATTTACCCTTTTGTGGGTGTTTATTACCGGTACTGCTTTCTGGATGCTGATGCTGCGGCAAATTATACAGGCAATTACCACTTTGTTTGCACACATGAATTACCGGCTGCCTGAAAAAATAGATACAGTTGTTGGTTTTGTATTCATAACGCCAAACCTGCACCAGGTACACCACCACTACAAACAACCATATACCGATTGCAATTATGGTGATGTGCTGAGTATATGGGACAGGATGTTTGGCACATTGAAACGAATGCCTGCTGACCAATTGGTATTTGGAGTGGACACCTATATGAATAAAAAAGAAACTACTCACTTTATATCCTTGGTAAAAATCCCGTTTGGTAAATATCAAAAAGCAAATACAGATGAAAATAGTATTACTCCAACTTGTTAAAATGAAACGTATACAATTTATTATGCCGCTATTTACACCGGATATTATGGAATATATTAACGGTAGAGATGTTGTTTGCCGGTTGGTATTAAATGAATGCAAATTAAAAGCTGTTTCTTCTGTCAAGACTATTTCGTTAAAAAGCAGGTTGTTTACAGATATTAGCTTTTCAGAAGGTGAAATATTTGAGGTATTGTCAAAAGCAGGAAAGCAGTTGAGGGTATCAACAGATTATAAAATATTGAACAAACTGGAAGAGAATTCCACGATCGAAGACCTTGCAACACAACTATGGAAATATGTTTGCCGGGTTGTTAAGAATAATTAATCAGTACTTATCGAATATATTTTGATTCTTAGGCGTTGTAAAATTAATGGTAAACCCATGCATATTATCCGTAAACCGGTATGAAATAGTGTAATGATTGATATTACAAACTTTTTTTACCATTTCAAGCCCAAGTCCGGTACTGTTAGCATCAGTGCTTTCCTTGTGAAAACGCTGAAATATTTTGTCTTCGTTTAATGCTGTTAATCTGCCAGTATTTTGAATACTCAAGCTATCTTTATTCAGTTGTAAAATTATGCGGCCACCGATATAATTATGCCGGATAGCATTTCCGGTTAAATTGCTGATTAAAATTTCAATCAATGCATTATTTGCACACAGCACTACATCTTCATCCATTTTGTTTTCAATAACAACCTGTTTTTCTTTTATCTGCGCCTCATAAAGGAGTATGAATTTTTCAACACAGTGTTTCACTGATATTGTCTCTTTTTCAGCAAACTCGCTGTTTTCGATGCTTGTGAGTAATACCAGGCTTTTATTCAGCTTTGTCATACGGTTACCTGCGTCATAAATTTCCTCTATCAGCTGCGCCTGCTCTTCTGTAATTGGTACTGTTTGCATTAGCAGTTCCAGTTTGCCCTGCAGTACAGCTACCGGTGTCTGCATTTCATGTGCTGCGTTCTCGGTGAATTCTTTCTGGTTAAGGTAAGATTTGTGGGTGCGGTCTGTTAATTCCTGTAGTGAAGCATTAAGGTCATTAAACTCTGTGATAGAGGATTTTGATAACGACAATGGTTCATGCTTCTCTACTTTGTAATTGCGCAATTTTTGAAGAGTTATATAAAACGGCATCCATACTTTTTTTGATAAATTCCGGTTAATGACAAATAGCCCGGTCAATAACAAAATCAATAAAATCACCTGCACTTTTACAATACTTTCAATAAGGTCGTCATTGTCAACCAGCGAAATTTTTATCTTTAATACATAAAGTTTTCCATCAATAGCAAAATGAGAAGCCAGCAATCTGTATGGCACCAGCTCTTTTGCAATAGTGTCAAAAATTTCAACCGTTGTAAGCGTATCAAACTCTCTTGCCGATGAGGATGCTGATACAGAAATATCATTATCAAAAAACTTAAGCTGGTCAACTGAATTATTTAGGAGCGCCTCCTTTATTTTCGGCTTAAACAGTTCCTTTTTATTCAGCAAATTCTCATCAATATCTTCCCTTACTATACCCTGAATCACAAAATAAAAAACAGGTATTGCAACCAGTAAAATAACCACTGAGTATATAAAATAACTTCGGATTGTTTTTTGCAAAAGTTTCATCAGATTGTAAACTTATATCCCATTCCGTAAATTGACTTAATATAATCTTCGCAGCCTGCCGCCGTTAATTTCTTTTTCAAATTTTTCATATGGGCATAAATAAAATCATAATTATCATATAAATCAGCGCCTTCTCCGGATATACTTTCAGCAATGGCATTTTTAGAAATGACCCTGTTTTTATTTGAAACAAGGTACAGGAATAAGTCGTATTCCTTGCGGGTTAAATCAAGACCTACATGATGTATTGCGACCATTTTGGCGACAGTATCAATTGTTATTTCATTTAAAACTATAATCTTATTACCATCAAAACGGCGTCTGCGTATCACCGCAGAAATCCTTGCGCTTAATTCAGACAAATGAAATGGTTTAGCCAAATAGTCGTCGGCTCCAAGGTTTAACCCGGCAATTCTGTCATCAATAGAATTTTTAGCAGAAATGATAATAACACCATCGGTCTTATTATTTGCCTTTAGTTCTTTTAAAACATTTAAACCGTTACCATCGGGCAAACTGATATCAAGCAAAATACAATCGTAATCGAATGACTCCGTTTTATCTATTGCTGTTTTAAAATCCGGCGCTATTTCGCACAAATAGTTTTCCTGCTTCAGGTAGGTTGCTATGCTCTTACTTAGTTCCTTTTCATCTTCCACAACTAATAATTTCATCAGAATCGGTTTTCATAAAATAAAATTACAATTCTGAACGAATTCTAAATTTATTTCCATAGCCTCGGAAGCAGCTACTAAAAACCAATGAAATTCAAATCATTCGGTGCCATGTAACGAAAAGTTTCAAACGGTTTCAACAAGCAAAACGGCTATTATGTGAAGTAAAAGCGGTATAAAATTTGAGTATAAAATATTTATACACAACCATTTGTGCCATGGTAAAGGCAGTTTTAAATGATAGGGAATTAGTGACAGATATTCTGACACATTCTTTTATTGATAATAAAAGTGTCAATTACATAGTCAAACAGGATAAAAAAAGAGTGAAGCGAATAAAAAGCTTGATGAAATATTCTTTTGATATATGTTATCTATACGGTGATGTTTTTTTATCAGATGACAGAAAAGGTTGTGCTCTGATTCTTAGGCCGGATAGAAAAAAAACGACATTAAGATCAATTTTACTCGACCTAAAACTTGTTGTTTGTGTTGCAGGTTTTTCAAATTTAAAAAGAGCAATTAGCCGTGAATCGGCTATCAGCAACGTACATCCAGGGAAAAATATTTACTATTTATGGTTTATAGGTGTTGAATCGTCACAGCAGGGACAGGGCGTGGGTAGCCATTTACTAGGAGAAATTATTCAAAAAGGTTCATCGGAAAACAGAGCCATTTGTCTTGAGACATCTACTCTTAAAAATATTCCCTGGTATGAGAGATATGGCTTTAGAATTTATAAGGAACTTAATTTTGGTTACCGGCTTTTTTGTATGAAATGGGAAAGATAGAGTTATGTTATTGCCTGGCACACAAATGCATGTTATTACATTTCTATTTATTTGCATAGAAATAGTTATCCTTTTATACCTTGTTATTTACCGCCTTGCCAGGCCTGATGACAGAAATACATGGTTAAATATTATTCTTATTGCTGTATTATTGCTCTATAACATTACGGGTGGTTTGCTTCCTGATGCTAGTCTTCCAGGGTCATTTTATTTGCAGGAATCTATCGCATACTTCACCGGTTTTATGACTCCTTGCTATTTTCCATATTACGTTTATCATGCTTTTTATTTGGAGAAAATGAGGTTTCATGCATACAGGGGTGTTTTCATTTTTCTTGTGTTTCCCTATTTAATTTTTGTGATAATATTTGTTACTTCTGGCAAACTTGAAACAGCAAAAAATTTGCTTATACTCCCGGTATTGTATGCTGTGTGGGTTATTGGCACATTGGTATTTGCCGTAAAGTCAAAGTATAAAATTAATTCCAATTCAAAATCGGCGAAAGAAGAAATGGCTGTTACTTTTCTTAGTCTAACACCCTGGGTTGGCTTGCCGATAATTGATTATTTTGATCTTGGTCAGGCTGTAGAAGCTACTACAACTAATACTGGTTTCCTATTACTGCTCGCTTTGCAGTTAAAGCAACATATTGCCCAAATAAGGTATGAACATGAACGATTGATTGAGTCTGAAGAAAACCTGCGTAACTGGAATGAGAGGTTGCAGGAAGAAGTGGACAAGCGTACCAAAGAGTTGGAAAAGCTTAGCGCCGAAGAAAGAATCAAGGAAAATTGTAAAAAATATCTACTTACCAATAGGGAGAAGGAAATAATACTGCTCGTTTTTAAGGGAAACTCATACCGGCAGGTAGCTGAAATCTTGTTCATTGCAGAAAGAACCGTAACCACTCATGTACGAAATATATTTGATAAAGTAAAAGCCTCCAGTAAGCTTGAATTATTAAACAAACTCGGGGCATCAACTGCTGGTTTTTCCGCAAATCAGCCTTAATTGATTACAAATACGCTGGTTTACTTACTTAAATACTCAATTTAACGTAATGTAAGTGGTGTGCCATTTGCCCTTCCTTTTTAAAAATGAGTTATGGAAAAAGTGAAGAGTGCAAACAAACAGTCACGGGCAGTGAAATCATTTTACATGCAGCCTAAATTAACCCTTAATTTAACCAAAACCGTCAAGCTTAATGTACAACAGGTCTTGCACAATTGGTATAACCTTTTAAAAGACGACAATAGCCCGGAAGATTCCAGTCCGCTGTTTACGGCGCTGTCTCAGGAAAACCTAAGCAAAAGCCTCGAAAGCGATTTGGAACTTGTGCCAAGCCGGTTAATGGATGAGCTGGTTAATGAAAAAGACATTCTGGATAAGGGGCAATACCTCCGACTCGTCCAGGCGCTGCTTGTAAACATCAGTGATTTTTTATTTACAAAGCCTGGTGAATTTCCAGAAAGCTGCTTTGAAATAGAAAACGTACTTGAATTTATACAGGACTTCTTTTACCAGTTTTTTGACTTTGAATACAGGGCTACAAAATACTGTGTACAAAATATGAAAGACTTGTTGCTGTTGAAATTTGACTACTGGAAAATTAAGCTTCACCAGTCACCTTTGTTGGAAGCAATCCAGGATTGTGTTAGTTCAAAAATGTTGTTGCCGGAAAGATACTTAACCTGCAGAAAAGTAAACTATCTGAAAAACTTATTTCAACTAATTGAACCTGCCACTAACATCATCACCGAAGAGTATATCAGACAGCTCTGCATCTGCTATAATTTTAATGATGCCTGTTTTATTAATTATGAAACAACCCTGATTAAAAAGAAGCTATCAGAAAACAATGACCCGATTACAGTTTTAAAAGAAGAGCAGTTACACATGGCTCAATTAAAAATAAAAACGGGTATCAGTTTTGAAGTAAACAATCCATCTGTTAAGAGCCAATTACACGACTGGATAAGTGCCGAAATTAAAAAAATGGAAACAGCCATTTTAAAAAAGGAAGATAAAGATTTAGTGATAGACCCTGAAGCAAAAATTCAAACTTCGTTATCTGTTGCAAAATTAGCTGTGATAATTCGTTTGCTTGTGGTTGACAGAATTATAATTAATAAAAGTATTGCGCCGATGTTGAGGACAGTTGCAAAACTTTTTACCACACTGCAAAAAGATGAAATTTCTTTTGGAAGTTTAGAAACAAAATATCATGCACCGGATAAAGCGACTTTGAGCATTGTGAAGGAAATGCTACAAAAGTGGGTAACGATAATTGGGAAATTGTAACGATAAACCTTTAAGCCCGATTTATTGCAATGCTTTCAAATACCCATTTCCCTTTTTTCCAGACAAATGCTACAGTGTAGCTGATAGTTTTGTTTGATGGGCTTTCGGGCTTATACAAATCTGATAAATAGTGAGCAGGCATACTAAAGGTGGCGCCTTCATTTTCAAAGCTTTTGTCGCTGGTTATTTTCTGCCTTACATCTTTAATTATATTTTCTAATACATGATATTCATTAATGAGGCGGAACCTGCCGGTTAGTATTTTCAACTCATTAATTATTGTATCAAAATCAGGAGAGTCTCCATAAATCATAGCTCCCTGCATAGACCTGTAGTCTTGCCGAAACATTTCTATTACTGCATCAGGTGGTATAAAAGAAAGTGTGGAATAATGTAGTGTATCGTAATCTACATTGCCCAGCCTTACATAACCTTTACGGTGTTCTAATAAAGTTGTATAAAATTCATGGTCTTTTAAAACTTTAATACCAGCTTCAGTATTCATCAGTTTTACGAGGTCGTACAAATGACGGGAAAGTCTTTCAATTTTTATTTTATCCGTGTTTACATTCACAAATTTTTCATGCAGCAGGAAAGCTTTCTCTAACAGCGTTTTTTGCGGCTCCACTGCCATCACTTCAAAAGGGGTTTCTGCGTAAGCAACATTGGGAAATACTTCCGACAAAATTGATTGAACTTTTATTGCAGCAAACGGGTCTTTTTGTGAACGTACACTAAACTCTACTTTTACTTCATCTGCAATGTATCCGTGTGGCGGATATAGTGATCTGTATGTTACATATAAAGTTTGGGGGTCTCTGTCGGGTATCGTTGCAGGAACAGTTTCTGCTGTAATGTCAATATCCTTCATGGGTATTCCCATATGATTGAATTGTGCCTTTAAGGCATCCAGCAAAACTGTACTGGTAAATGCACAGCCTTCCTTCTTTAATGTTTTTACATAAGTATGGCTGGGGTTGGGTTTATACTCCCTTCCAAAAGCCATCGGGTCTAACGCTATATCAATATCTTCCGAAAACCGCTCAATTAATTTCCAGCCTTTGCTTAAGGAAGTGCCGCCTTTAAAAATAAAAAACTTTGCATAGGGGCTTTCAAACAATGCTTTCAATGTTAGAGTTACCCACCAGTCTTTTTCAATGGCCTTTGCAGTTATGCCGCTAAGTATTGCTGCCTGTGCAATGCTTGTTCTTCTCTGTTCGTCTGTTAACTTTAACCAGCCTGTCATTTATTGTTATTTTAAAAGCTTTAAAATGTAATCATGAATACGGGCAGATGTAAGCAACAGGTTTCTTTTAAGCTGGCCGGGATTTTCTTTCTGTAATATTGCCCTTATTTTGTTTGTAGTGTCGCTATCAATATTGGCAATATTTAATTCATCTAATGCCAAAATCACTAGGCTGCTTAACTGGCCTTCCAGCGACATTTTTTTGGGAGTAGTGGCTTTAAAACGGATAACAGTTTTACCAATTTTTATCTGCCGGTTTTCCCCATCTGTAATGTAAACAAGTTTGGTAGGCACCTGTGTGGTAAGCCCCAGCCGGTGCAGCGCATAAGCCCCTGCTGGCTTAATACGGACCTTTTCTTTTTTAGCGATAGACTCCGCCACTTCTTCCGGTGCCGGGTAAATAACGCCAAATAAAGGGTCTGTTTTGGGCACATAATAAATGCCATGAGCCAGCCTTTTCAGCTTCCCTTCCCGGCTTAATCTTGACAGGGCAGTTTTAACAGCGGTTTGAGTACCTTTTCCTCTAAAGTCAGTTGGAAATATCAACTCCCCTTTCTTACGCCTTGAAATTGAGTGCTCTATATGCCTATGTACGTTTTCCATTGTTACAAAAATAAGGAAAAAGGTAGCAGAATTAATAAATTTCTTAAAGCAGAAGAACGGATTTCTATGTCAAAATATGACACTTTTAAAGAGCAGGTATAATGAGGTATCGAGTCTATTAAATTGATTTTTAAATTCTTAAAAAGTTAAAATGTGAAATAAAGCTGTTAAAGAGTGTCATATAACTCTTGATTGGAATTGCCATTAGCCAAAGAAACTACCGTAACCTGAGGCAACAGTAACCGGAGAGGCAGAGTTCAATATAATCTGCTCCTTAAGCCTTGACCGATATTAAGTTTGAGAATGAAAAAAGAATCATTATCAGGTCTGAAAAAAGAAAATACCAGGCTCAAAACAAAAATTAAACAACTCGAAAAAATTGTTGGCAGTCAAAAATCAATCATTACCGAATACGAAACTAACTGGCATTTAAAACTGTTTAACGATTTGGAAATAATACTCCAGCAATACACTCTTTTAACAGATCCGCCACCGGTCAAAATCAAAACCTCGTTCAAAAATCATGCAGCACACTATGAAGTGAAGCCTGCAAATATCATTGGTATTTATTCGAAAGGGCGAACAAAGCAAATACTATTAGATGTAGCCATTGCAAATAGCGGCAGTTCAAAATCTCAAACCAATATTTTATACACCGAATCAAATTTGGAAGAATTACAAAAGTTGATAGACCCTGGAGATTTTTTATTTAGCCTTCCTAAAAGAGGCATATTTACCAACGTAAAATATCACAATTTAGAAGATAACTTACTAATAACCGACACAATTACTATCCCTTCTCTGATGAAATTCGGAAATATAAAAGTTGACAGCAAGATTGCTGATGAATTTATTAAAAAAAAGAAGGCTTATGAACATATCAGTTCGTTACAAAAAAATCAACTTCGTGACATCCTCAACGCCATTAATAAAAGTATTACCAATTTTGAGAAATAAAATAATCTCAAAATGTCAAACAACATCAAGCCTGCTGACAACAGTTCCAATCAGAAAAACGCAAACAAAGGAACGCAGGGACAAAACAAACAACATTCACAAAACCAGGGTAACCGGGGTAAACAAATGAACCCCAACCAGGGAGCTAAGAAAGGGAAGTAATTCTTAAAAGCCGGAGTTATACTTCGGCTTTCTTGTTTGGTATGCCTCTATCCGTTTGTCCTACCTCACTTACTACTTTGCAAGTGTTTATGGTCATGTATTTGATATTACCTAAGCAGAATAAATCATTTGCTTATGCTTAGTTCAATTTCATGGAGCCAGTACATAACAGCAATAATTACTCTGCTGATATTTTATTACTGCTTTGTAGGGTTTAAATATTTTCGATGGGAAATACTTTCTTTGATTGGCATAAAAAAAGTAGATGAAAAGAACTCTCCCATTTCGGTGGCGGAAATTAAAAAACAATTTACTTCCTGCAACCATGCAGACTTTTTGCCTAAAGAAAACTTAAGTGAAGCAACATCTATACTGCAGCAGTTTTGGGATGAAGCAAATGCTTACCTGGCTGAAATGAATCCTGAAGCTCCAAAAGAGGAAATACTTTTTGCTGTTAAAATGATAGCTGGGAAATATCCGGGTTTACATTCAGCCGGGCATAACCAGGAATTAGAAACTGCCATATCCGGTTTGCTTGCTCAATACTATCCCGAGCGGTTTACAGAGGCGGATATTAAATATATGTGGGTTTAAAAAAGCAATGCTTCATTAGCTGCGTGCAGGAAAATCAAGTGCGGAAGGGTTAGCTTAATGAAGCATTCTTTTATTTTTCAATTTTCAAAATAAAAGTGAGTATGAAAAAAGTGATTGACAAGAGAAAATGGATGTATGCAGCAGCGGGTATTCTCCTGCTGCTGATTTCGGTTACAGCAATGGCACAAGATGGTAATGCCGGCATTAACGAAGCCAATACCAAAGTGAGAAGCTACTTTGCTGCCGGCACAAACCTGATGTACGCAGTAGGCGCCATCGTTGGTTTAATAGGTGCTGTAAAAGTGTATCAAAAATGGAACAGTGGCGACCATGATACCGGAAAAGTTGCGGCTGCATGGTTTGGCAGTTGCGTTTTTTTGGTGATTGTGGCTACCGTTATCCGTTCATTCTTTGGTGTATAATGAAACATCGCTTATGAAAGAAATTCTTATCGGCAAATTACTGGAATATATCAGGGAGAATAACCCTGATATGCTTTTTGCTTTAGAGGCAGAAGACAAACTTCGTTTGTGGCTGTATTCAAAAGTGGAAAGTGTTGAAACAATATGGAAGCAAATGGAAGCAGATAAACAACCTGATTACATCATTGAAGAAACCTGCATTAATGAGTTGACAAGAGAGTTGAAACCTTCCCGTTACAATTACATTCTCAATATTCTTCAAGAGGAATTTGAAACGAATTACTACTGGCTTCAACAATTAGGTTTATTGCAGCATGAAGTAGTAAACATGGTTGGCTATTGTAATGCTGTGTTCAACGACTTAAAGTTTTCTGAAGAAAATGAAGAAAACCGTTTTATCCGTTATGCTATATGTGGTGCTATCGGTGAATACTTAGAAAGTAACCGTGTGAGTGAAAATGTGAGCAATGAGTTACAACAGTCAGCAGAAACTACGGGATAATATTGAAGCTATCCGTATTGCATTTAACTGGTCGGCGGGCAAACAGCTATCTGCCGACCAGGTTGCTGCTTTAAAGAAGTATTCAGGATTTGGCGGATTAAAATCAGTTCTGTTTCCCAACGGGAATATTGAAGCATGGAAGAAACTAAAAGCTTCAAAACTGGATTTGCAACTGCATCCGCAAATTTTAGAACTGCACCAGTTACTAAAAGAAAATCTCAATCAAAAAGAATACGGTGAAGCTGTTGCATCAATGCGTAATAGCATTCTAACTGCATTTTACACGCCACAGATTGTTCCTGAAACTTTGTTTACTGCACTAAAGGAGAAAGGTATTGAGCCGAAGTATTTGTACGAACCCAGTAGCGGTGCAGGTGTATTTATCACAGAAGCAGTAAATACCTTCCCCTCTATTAAAAGTATTTCTGCTGTTGAAAAAGATATACTTACTGCAAGAATTACCGAAGCAATAAGCAGCAGTGTGTCAATACCGGTAAATGTACAGTCGAAAGGTTTTCAGGAAACCGATAATGCTGAAAACGGAAATTTTGATTTAATCGTCAGCAACATCCCTTTCGGCAATTTTAAAATTTATGACGACTCAATTAAGGATGCCAGCATTAAGGATAAAGTTCACAACTACTTTTTTGCAAAAGGATTAGATAAAATCAAGGAAGGTGGTTTACTCGCCTACATTACCACCGATGCTTTCTTGAACAGCCCTTCGAATAAAGAAGCAAGAGATTACCTGTTTCACAATTCCAATTTCATCAGCTTGAATGTGCTGCCTGATAACCTCATGAAAGATACAGGTAATACCGAGGCACCGTCGCATTTATTGATTGTTCAAAAGAACAGCAATAAGAAAGATGTAACCACTAATGAGCACTACCTCGTTGAAACAGAAACTCAATCAAACAAATTCGGCGAATATCATATCAACAAGTATATCGCAGCTTATCCAAACGTAAAGTTGGGCAATGAAATAAAACCTGGCAAAGACCAGTACGGCAAAGCACATGAAACTGTTTGGCAAAAAGGCGACATCAATCAAATTGGTGAACAGCTTTTCAAAAATATAAGTGAGGGCATTTCAAAAAGATTCAATCACCAGGCCTTTAAAAAGCCTGCTCAACAAGAAAAAATATCCAATAGCAAGCTGCTGACTTATACACCTATGCCTGAATCAAAGCCTGACAATAATTCTACACAGTTAGGTTTATTTGATGCGTCACCGGTTTCTGCAATTAACCGGGCTTCTGCTTATGTAAACGACCTTGATGCAATAGTTGTACAGCGGCAAACAGCAAGGGTATTAAACATCATTCGTGCAAAAGATAACCCCGAACATGAAGCAGTTGTAATGCTTACTGCCAAAACATTTGCTTTTAAAAATTATGCTTATAAGCTCTACTCCAACCTTGAAGAAATCCAATTTCCGACCAATTGGATGAGTGCAGCAGCATTGCAATATGAACTAAAACATCTTTCAGAAAAACTAAAAGGCTACGACCATACCTTTTATAATGATGGTGATACACTCTTTCATGCATCACTATATAAAGATGATGAACTGGCTGAAGTTGTTGTTCCAAATCGTTTCCACAAAGAGGCCACATTGATTGTGCAGGATGAAAGAGTAGGTTTTGTTTCATTTATGGCAGGCGAAAACAATAGAGCTGTTTTTCTTCCATCGCTGCATGATAAAAAAGATTTGGCTTTCTATACGCAATATGCTAACGTAAGAGATATGTATTTATCGCTTGCAGAAAACGAAGCTGCCGGAACACCCGATGAAGAACTAAGAAAGAATGTAAATGAAGCCTATGAAGCATTAATTAAGGGATATGGCTTATTAAATGTACCAGCAAACCGCCAACGTATTTTAAAGGATGAAGCTTTTGGGTTGATGATGCTTTCTTCTCTTGAAAGAAAAGAAGGCGAACAATTTATAAAAGCGGATATACTTACACAATCATTAATTCCTAAACAGGAAGTTTATTCAACTGACAACCCTTTAGAAGCATTGGCAAAAAGCCTGAATGATAAAGGCAAAGTAGATATTGAGTTTATTGCAGCCGCTACTGATAATACCGAAGCTGAAACAATTTCAACACTTGGAAATCACATCTATCTCAATCCGGCAAGTAATGAATGGGAAACGGCTGACCAGTATTTAAGCGGAAATGTTGTTACTAAATTATCAATTGCAACAGAAGCCGCTGAAGCAAAGCCGGATGACATGCAGTTGCTGAAAAGCCTTACTGCATTACAAAAAGTACAACCTGAAAAAATACCTTTTGAACTGCTTGATTTTAATTTGGGGGAAAGGTGGATTCCGCAACAGTATTATGATGATTTCGCCACCCACTTATTTGAAACCAAAACTGAAGTCAGCTATTTTTCATCGCTTGATACGTTCAAGGTAAAAACGCTGAATGATAATGCTAAGACTTTACAGGAATATGCGGTTACCACCAAAGCAGGTAAAACTTACCATGGTCATACTATACTTGAACATGCACTGGAAAACACAACACCCTTCTACACTTATGAGATTGAGGTTGGCAATAAAACCATCCGTGTATCCGATAGTGAAGCCATACAATTAGCCCACCAAAAGATAGAATCAATCAGAAACAGCTTTATCAATTGGCTGAATGAATTGCCTGCTGCTGACAAAAAAGAAATCGAACAATTGTATAATGATACGTTCAATTGTTATGTATTGAGGGAATATGATGGCAGTCATTTGCAGTTTCCAGGATTGGACAGTAAAAGATTGGGCATTGAGGATTTATACAGTTCTCAAAAAAATTCTGTCTGGCGCATTGTTCAAAACCGTGGTGCATTGATAGACCATGAAGTAGGCCTTGGCAAAACATTAACGATGGTGGTGGCTGCCAATGAAATGAAGCGGCTGCATATTGCCAATAAGCCGATGATACTGGCACTGAAAGCAAATGTGAGGGATATTGCGGCAACTTACAGAAAGGCTTATCCCAATGCAAGGATACTGGCACCTGATGAAAATGATTTTACCCCTGCCAAAAGGTTACGATTGTTTAATGAAATAAAAAATAATAATTGGGATTGTATCATACTCACCCATGACCAGTTTGGCAAAATTCCACAAAGCCCGGAAATACAAAAACATATTTTTCAAAACGAACTGGATAATGTAGAAAGGGATTTACATACCATAAAAGAAATGGGTGGCGAAATTTCCCGGCGTATGCTGAAAGGCTTGGAGATACGCAAAACTAACTTGGGCGTAAAGCTGCAGGAATTAAGAAAGAATATTGAAGAAAAGAAAGATGCCGGTATAAACTTTCGGGACTTGGGTGTTGACCATTTATTTGTGGACGAAGCACACAAGTTTAAAAATCTTACCTATACCACAAGGCATGATAGAGTGGCGGGGCTTGGCAATAAGGAAGGCAGCCAAAAGGCGTTGAATATGTTGTTCGCAGTACGGGAGTTGCAAACAAGGTTTAACAGCGACCTCTGTGTTACGTTTTTATCTGGTACACCTATCAGCAACAGCTTAACAGAAATGTACCTGCTGTTTAAATACCTGCGGCCAAAAGAAATGGAGCGGCAACGCATCGAAAACTTTGATGGCTGGGCTGCAGTGTTTGCAAAGAAAACTACAGACTTTGAGTTTTCAGTAACCAATGAAATTATTGCTAAGGAACGTTTCCGGCATTTTATAAAAGTGCCGGAACTGGCGTTGTTTTACAATGAGATTACAGACTATAAAACAGCCAGACATATTAATCTGGACAAACCTGAAATTGATGAGCAGCTAATCAATATACCACCAACACCGGAGCAACAGGAATTTACAAAATTATTGATGCAGTTTGCCAAATCCGGAGATGGTGAATTAATTGGCAGGCCAAGACTGACAGATGAAGAAGACAAGGGCCGTATGCTGATTGCAACAAACTATGCCAAAAAGATGGCGGCAGACATGCGGTTGATTAATTCAGTTAAGTACAGCGACCACCCAAATAATAAAGTAAATGTTTGCGCAAGAAAAGTGGCAGAGATATATCAGCAAAGCAAAGAACATAAAGGCACTCAAATTTTGTTTTGCGATATTGGCACACCAAAAGCAGATGAGTTTAATATTTATGATGCCCTGAAAGAAAAACTCATCACTGATTTTAAAGTATCACCAAATCATATCACCTTCATTCATGACTGGACGGACAAGCAAAAGCCTGAACTATTCCGTAAAATGAATAACGGTGATATACGGATATTACTTGGCAGTACGGAAAAAGCAGGAACAGGGTTAAATGTACAAGCAAAGGTGGTGGCCATGCATCATTTGGATATTCCATGGAAACCTTCTGAACTGGAACAAAGAGATGGTCGTGGCGCCAGGCAAGGAAATATTGTTGCAAAAGAGTTTTACAATAACAAGGTAAAGAACTTTATTTATGCAGTTGAACAATCACTCGATAACTATAAATTCAACCTGCTGAAGAATAAGCAAACCTTCATTAGCCAGATGAAGAATTGTGAACTTAATGTGCGGACAATTGATGAAGGCTGTATTGATGAAAAAAGCGGTATGAACTTTTCTGAATACATCGCTATACTTGCAGGTGATACCACATTGCTGGAAAAATCAAAGATGGAAAAGAAGATTGCAGTATTGGAGAGTTTACGCAATGCCCACCATAAAGAAATATTCCGGTCAAGGTTTAAATTAGAAAACCTGCAGGAAGAAAAAGGTAAAACGGTGCAAACATTGGATAAGCTGAGTATTGATGAAAAACAATACAAAAGCCAGTTGCAATATGACAAAGAGGGTGTAAAAATTAATTCTGTTCGGCTTGAAGGTTTGAGTAGTGCAGATGCCGAAGCAATAGGCAACCATTTAATCCGCCTTTATGCTGCATGGAAACCTGGTATAGGTGAAGACGATAACAAAAGAATTGGTGACTTATACGGCTATGATTTATATATACGCCGCCAAAAAGAAACCTACGAAGACAAAGGGCTGTTTGAATATAAATACAGCAATGTGTTCTATGCAGAAAGCAAGCAAACCGGCATTAAGTATTCCTGGAACCAGGGGCATATAAATATTGACAATTCAAAGCTGGCTGCCCGCTATTTTCTTAATGCAATTGACCGTGTTGAAGCATTAAACGAAAAATATCAAAAGGAACTGAATGAGCTAAACCAAAATATTCCCATGCTGGAAAAGATTGTGGCAAAGCCTTTTGATAAAGAAGATGAGTTGGTACAGTTGAAGAAAGATGTATCAAGATTGGAAAGAGAGATAACGATAAAGATTCAGGAAAACCAGATGAAGCAGCATGAGCCTGCCGAAACGATTGAAGGAACAAAAGTAGTGCAGATGGAATCCAGTAATACTAATTCTGCCAAATCGCTTTTACCTAAGAAAAAAAACGATGATTCAAAGTCAAAAGGAATGAGGGTTTAAAAAGCAGTAGTCCTACCTCTACCATGCCTATAAAACTTGTTTTGGATAGTTGTTTGCTACAGATTCCAACTATGTCCTCAGTCTATCAAATCAACAAAGGAATCAACCGCAGCATCGAGTTCAAAGGTCTTAAAGCCCAATATATTTGGTACCTGGGCGGCGGGTTAGTGGTATTGCTGATACTTTTTGCAATACTGTACATCAGCGGCCTGGGTATCTTTTTTTGCTTGCCTTTAATCTCTGTACTTACTACCGCTTTGTTTATGCGTATTTATAAACTGAGCCGCACTTATGGTGAGCATGGCATGATGAAAAAGATAGCCAAACGTTCGGTGCCTGATGTGATAAAGAGTTATTCAAAAGTGAAATTGAAAAAGCAGCTGCTAAATGAAAAACCTGAATGAGATATTGCCTGTATATGCTATTGAACATAACGCCATTCTTTCTAAAATGGGTGATGTTACAGTTGTGTTTGAGATACAACTACCAGAACTGTTCACCATGAGCAACGATGATTACGAAGCCTTTCATCATGCCTGGATAAAAGCTATTAAAGTATTACCTGTTAATAGTGTGCTGCACAAACAGGATTGGTTTACCGAGGCAAAGTATAAACCTTCTTTTGTGCAAGAAGACAACAGCTTTCTCACACGGAGCAGCGACCGTTTCTTTAATGAAAGGCCTTATTTGGACCATCGCTGCTATATCATGCTTACAAAAAAGCCTGCTAACCGTAAAGCTTCATCTTCTATTTTTAGCAGCTTACTACGCCGAACGATTGTACCAGAAGAAACATTGCAGCCAAAACACTTTCATGATCTTATGAACCATGTTGGGCAGTTTCAAAAGATATTATCTGACAGTGGCTTTATGAGCATGAAGCAAATTGAAAATGAATTACTGGCTGATTTTATTCTTCGCTACCTGAACCTCGGTAACGATTCTGTTATATTAAAGGATATAGAATTTAAACCCGAATGGAAGATTGGAGAAAACCATTGCCAGCTTTATACAATGGCAGATGCAGAGTTTGTACCTGCACTATGCGGTTCCCGGATTAACTATGATAAATATTCAACCGACAAAACAAAATTCAGTGTGGGGTTTGCCTCACCAATCGGCCAGTTGCTATCCTGCAATCATATATACAACCAGTATGTGTTTATTGAAGATGTGCAAAAGACAATACAAAAATTGGAAAGCAAAAGACTGCGGCTGCAGTCTCTTTCTGCTTACAGCAGGGAGAATGCCATTTCTAAAGAAGCAACAGATAATTTTTTGAACGAAGCTATCAGCGAACAAAGGCTTCCGGTTAAAGCTCATTTCAATTTACTGGCATGGACGGGTAACAGGGAAGATTTAAAACATATCCGCAACCTCTGTTCATCGGCACTAACCCAAATGGATGCTACTCCCAAGTTAGAAACAGAAGGTTCTGCTCAAATATTCTGGGCGGGTATTCCGGGTAATGCTGCCGACTTTCCGATGAATGATACATTTGATACGTTTAGTCCGCAGGCCTGTTGTTTTTTCAACCTGGAAACTAATTATCGTTCTTCCATCAGCCCCATCGGCATCCGCCTCGGCGACCGTCTTTCAGGAAAACCTATCCATGTGGATATTTCGGATGAGCCAATGGAGAAAGGCATCTGTACCAATAGAAACAAGTTCATTTTGGGCCCATCGGGCAGTGGAAAATCATTCTTTACTAACCACATGGTAAGGAGCTACTATGAAAAAGGCACACATATTGTGCTGGTAGATGTGGGCCATAGCTACAAGGGTTTGTGTGATATGGTAAATGGCTACTATTTCACTTATTCGGAAACCAAGCCTATCAAGTTTAATCCGTTTTACATTGGCGAAGGCGATATACTTGATACCGAAAAGAAGGAAAGCATCAAAACCTTGTTATTAGCTCTTTGGAAAAAAGACAATGAAACCTTTAACCGCAGTGAGTATGTGGCACTGTCAAATGCATTGCAACTATATTTTGCAAAAATAGAGGCAGACAAAAACATCTTTCCCTGTTTTGATACCTTTTATGATTTCTTAAAAGATGATTTTGTTACAGTGCTGAAAAGCGACAATGTAAAGGATAAAGATTTTGATGTGTCCAACTTTCTGTATGTGTTGCGGCCATACTATAAAGGTGGTGAGTTTGATTACTTATTAAATGCAAAAGAGAACCTGGATTTACTGCAACAGCGGTTTATTGTATTTGAACTGGATAATATAAAAGACCATCCAATCCTATTCCCTGTGGTAACTATTATCATTATGGAAGTCTTCATTTCCAAAATGAGAAAGCTGAAAGGCATAAGAAAAATGATTTTGATTGAAGAAGCATGGAAAGCAATTGCAAAAGAAGGCATGGCAGAGTACATCAAGTACCTGTTTAAAACTGTCAGGAAGTTCTTTGGTGAAGCAATTGTGGTTACGCAGGAAGTTGAAGATATTATTTCTTCTCCAGTGGTAAAGCAGGCAATCATTAATAACAGCGATTGCAAAATATTGCTCGACCAAAGTAAGTATCAAAACAAATTTGACCTGATACAAGAACTATTGGGATTAACTGAAAAAGAAAAGGCATTGGTATTATCTATCAACAAAGCCAATGACCCGACTAAAAGATATAAAGAGGTTTTTATTTCTCTTGGTGGAGTGCTGAGCAAAGTTTATCGTACAGAAGTTTCGCCGGAAGAATACCTGGCATATACAACAGAGGAAAAAGAAAAAGTGAAAGTGCAGGCTTATGCTCAAAAATTTGGTGGTGATATTGAAAAAGGAATTAAGGCTTTGGCTGACGAAATTATTCATTCTAAAAACTAATACCATGAAACTGTCTTTCTTTCTCCTGTCTGTTACTGTAATTATTTCCACAGCCTGTACTTCCGTTGCTAAGGATGATGTAAAAGTATTTCTTCCCGGTGTTTATGTCCGTGAAGCAAAACATGAATTTGGGGCTGAACATGATACCGTAAGCATAATATTATTAAACGCATCTTCTAATGAATATAAGATTGAAAGGCGCTGGAGCTATGAAAGGATATTGGACGGTAAACCTCTTGAACCGGAATATAAAGTAACAGACAAAACAGGTGTTTACAGCAGCGAAACAAAAATGCTTCAGGAAGCATCCACATTAGAAACCTATTCATTCAACCCAAAACAAAATCTTATGTTTTCGGGTGATACCAAATATCAAAAACTAAAATAAAGAAACATGAAAAAGCTATTGGCTGGTGTGTGTTTGAGTATGTGCTGTATGTTATTGCCAATGCAGGAAACCAAAGCCCAGGTGCCCATTGCAGACATAATTAAGGCAGCGGTAAAAAAAGTAATAAAAGCAATTGACCTGCAAATGCAGCGGTTACAGAACAAAACCATCTGGCTGCAGAATGCCCAGAAAACACTGGAAAATAAAATGAGCCAGCTGAAGCTGACTGAAATAAAGGATTGGGTGGAAAAGCAGCGTAAACTCTACGATGATTATTTTCAGGAACTATGGAAAGTTAAAGCCGCCCTGGCTTATTATAACCGGGTGAAAGAGATTATTGACCGACAGGTGCAAATGGTAAATGAATATAAAGGTGCCTGGGCATTATTTAAACAGGATAAAAATTTTACTCCAGAAGAACTGGACTTTATATATAATATCTATTCAGGCATGATGGATGAAAGCCTCAAAAGCATTGACCAGTTATTTTTAGTGGTAAACGCCTTTGCCACACAAATGAGTGATGCCAAACGCCTGGAAATTATCAACACAGTAGCCGACAATATCGAACAGCATTATCTTGACCTGAAAGATTTTAACAATCAAAACAAGATGCTGAGTATTCAGCGGGCCAGTGAACTGGGTGAGATAGAGTATGTGAGAAGGCTGTATGGCCTCAGCCGTTAATCGAAACAATATTGTGAAGTGTGAAAATGTGAAGTATGAAAAAAATATTGCTGACGGCAACAATAATTTTGTCTGCCTTATTCTCATCAAATGCCCAAACCTTTGCTGAATGGTTCAATCAAAAAGCCACCCAAAAGAAATACCTCCTTCAGCAGATTGCTGCATTGCAGGTTTATCTGGGCTATGCCAAAAAGGGATACACCATTGTTTCCAGCGGAGTAAATACAATCCGTAGTATAAAACAAGGCGACTTTAACCTTCACCGTGATTTCTTTAACCACCTTAAGAATGTAAATCCTGCTATAAGCCGCTACGCTAAAGTGGCTGCCATCATTTCTTACCAACTAAAAATTATCAAACAAACAAAGTTTACAATTCAGCATATGAGGGAAACGAAACAGTTTTCCGAAGCTGAACGGGATTATTGCAAACAGGTATTTGATAAGTTGTTGGATGAATGTTTAAGAACCATAGAAGATTTAATACTGGTTACAACATCAGGCGAACTGGAAATGAAAGATAATGAAAGGCTGAAGCGAATTGATGCCTTATATGCCGATATGCAGGATAAATATTCTTTTTCCTGCTCATTCAATGAAGATATAGATATCCTTGCTGTTCAACGCCTGGGAGAACAACTAGAAATAAATCGTTCTAAACTTATAAATGGCATAAAATGAAAAGGTTGATTGTGATTTTGATTATGTGCGGCATGAGTTTTCAGCTAAAAGCACAAAGTGATGAAGTGCAGCAACTGTTACTCAACATAGAAAAACTGGCGCAGTTTAAAAAGATTTTGCAGAATATGTATGATGGGTATAAGCTGGTGAGTAAAGGCTATACTGCCATTAAGAATATTTCTGAAGGAAATTTTACCCTTCATAAAACATTCCTTGATGCGCTGATGGAAGTAAGCCCGGGAGTAAAAAAGTATAAACGCATTGCAGACATCATCAGCTACCAGCTAAGGATAACCAAAGAATATAAATTGGCTTTTAACCGGTTTAAGGAAGATAAACAGTTTTCCATTGAAGAAATTGATTACCTCGGCAAAGTTTACAGTAACCTGTTTACTGAAAGTTTGAAAAGCATTGATGAACTGGCAATGGTTATTACTTCGGGCAAGCTGCGAATGAGTGATGATGAGCGGCTACAGGCTATTGATAGAATTTATATGTCGGTTGAAGATCAATATACTTTCCTTAAAGAATTCACCAATAACACCAACCTGCTTTCGCTGCAACGTAAAGCTGAAAAGGCAGAAATAGAAATGAGCCGCCGTTTATATGGGTTTACAAAATAGATATTCCATTTTAATAAAGTGAGTATAAAATGCCTTAGCATTCAGCCGGGCAAATAAAAATAAATGTGATGGGAGCTAAAATGTGTGTAAGATTTATCTCTATAGCAATTCTAGTGTTGCTGATTCCAAATTTAGCCGAAGCACAGGGCATGGCAAACCGTATTTACAGCCTGCATGATGTTTTAGAAAAACTCTATGATGACATGATGCCGCTATGCAGCAGGTTAATTGGCGTTGGCCGTGGTATTGCTGGTTTTGCAGCCACCTGGTATATTGCTGCAAGGGTTTGGGGCCATATTGCAAGGGCGGAACCTGTGGATTTCTATCCTTTGTTTCGTCCATTTGTGCTTGGGTTTGCAGTGTTGATATTTCCATCCGTCATTGCAATGATAAATGGCGTGATGAAACCCACAGTTACAGCAACGGGTAAAATGGTAACTGATTCTGATAAAGCAGTTGTGCAGTTGCTGCAAATGAAAGAAGAAGCCATTAAGAAAACTGCTTACTGGCAAATGTATGTTGGTCCATCAGGAGGCGGTGACAGGGATAAATGGTATAAGTATCATTATGGTGACAAAGATGAAGGCTGGTTAAAAAGCGTAGGAAACGATATTAAGTTTGCATTTGCGAAATTCTCTTACAATTTCCGAAACTCCATCAAACAATGGATGAGTGAGGTGCTGAAAGTATTGTTTGAGGCAGCAGCGCTTTGCATTAATACCATCCGAACATTTTATATGATTGTATTGGCAATACTTGGCCCATTAGTGTTTGGCATTGCTGTGTTTGATGGTTTTCAGCATACGCTCACTGTCTGGATAGCCCGTTACCTCAACATCTTTTTGTGGCTGCCGGTTGCCAATATCTTCGGCGGCATTATGGGAAAAATCCAGGAGAACATGCTGAAGGAAGATTTGCAGCAAATAGCAACCAATGGCGATACTTTCTTCAGCACCACAGATACAGCATACCTGATATTTATGATTATTGGTATCATTGGTTACTTCACCGTGCCATCAGTTGCCAATTATATTATTCATGCCGGTGGTGGCAACACTTTGCTATATAAGGTAACCAATATGATGAGTACATCAAGCCGTACGGTGGTTTCTGGCGGTGCATCAATGACAAGGGATGCTTTGGGCGGAGCTGCAAATAAAATGAGCAACAGTTTGGCTGATGCTGGCGCATCGCAAGGATATTTTAAAGAAGGTAATAGTGGTGGCAGTAATTATATGAAAGATAAGTTGAGTGGAAAGACATGATACGATAGTTTGCTAAAATCATTTCCAGTGAATGAAAGTTGCTGTTTTCTTCGACTTCAATTTCTATATATTATCCCAAATACTTTTAATTGATACCTTCTATCATAGTATCAATTGTATTATAAACTTTTTCTTCTATAGGAATATTCAGGTCAACAAGTAAAGTAGATTTCCTAGATGGGCTAATATCTATGCAAAAACCTTTGCCCATTTTTTTTCTCTTTCCTTTTAGCAAATTAACTGTCCATGTTTTCCCAATGGTTGTGTCAGTTATTGTAGGCCCAAGGTATTTAAGTTGATTTGAATATTCTTGCTTGATGGTATTCCAAGTTCTCTCGTCTAGTTTAAGAATCCTGTCGACAGGTGTGTCGTAAAATTTTCCAAGTACATTTAGATTTACAATATCGTCTTTAACACCTGTTTTATGCAATGAAAATATTGAGCTTAGTAAAGAGAATTTTCTACCTCCTTCAACACAATTAATTACAAATATTAATTCGTAAAAACCAGGTTCGCATTTTTGAGAAAGCTTGAATTCAACACATTCCTGGCTTTCATTTTTCACTTCAATTAATTTCCCTTCATTTAGTTCAGTTTCGCTATGCGAATATGTTTTTGGAATGAAAGTTAATTTAAGAGGGTCAATGATTCCTTTCTGTGTGAATTGTCTCAAAACTCGTAAATTATCTGTCTTTTTATACTTTAAAGTCTTTAAAGTTATTTCTTGAATTATGAAAGTCTTTTTTGTTGAGTTATTAATGGTTGCAGTCAATCTAAAATCTTGTTCTGAATATGCTTTTATTAGTTCTTTATCAATTGAAAAATAGTCGTAGGAAAATGGCAATCGTCTTGAATATACTACGTCAAATCTTAGTTCGTTAGCGGGGAAAACTAAAGGAGATATATTATTTTTCAACTGGATTTCTGACTTCAAAATGCTTAAACGATTTAAAGCTTTTGGGCTTTCGGAAATTACTTTTTCCAAATATTCACTATGCCAAATTTCAATTGGAAATGAAAAAAGTTTTTGTTCAAGTAAATGATATAGGTCATTACTGATTCCATTAACTGATACAATAACAAATTTATCTATAGATAGACTGTCAATATGCCAAACGAGTTTAGGGGCTATGTCGTTAATTGTCGCTTCCGAGTTTAAATTTTTACATTCTGCTTTCCAACATTTATTTTCTTTATACCCAATAATATCATAACCATATTGACTTCCACTTTTTTGTTTTCTAACATTTATAAAATTCATGTCGTTAAACACATCCTCAATAAGTAGCTCTAATAAGCTTCCTTTATTATCGGCGGTAGTTATTTTTTTTAAAATCCTTGACATCTGCTATTACCTTGATTTTGAAGCTTGGCTATCTCAATAAGTAGCCTTTGAATCGTCATTTGTTGGATATTTTGTATGGCTGCGAATTGAAAATAAAATAAATATACAAACAATTCCTAGTTAGCCCTACCTCACTTACCTCTCAAAATCTTTACTTGGTAGCATAATTGCAGATTATACAATTGTGAGTTTGAAAAAGTGTTCATGATGTTTCAGAAAACAAAAAATATAGATACTGCTTTCGGGTATATCCGTTTCTTTAGCCTGGCATTTTTGGCGGCTTGCGTACTCGTATCAGTTTTTATCGCCTACAAGAGCTATCAGCTTTCATCCCAATCACAAAATAAAGTTTTCATTCTGGCAAATGGAAAAGCATTGGAAGCTTATGCCGCCGAACGAAAAGATAATATACCTGTTGAAGCAAAAGACCATATAAAAATGTTTCATCATTTCTTTTTTACACTCGACCCTGATGATAAGGTAATTCAGGCAAACATTACTAAAGCACTGTACCTGGCAGACAATTCTGCAAAACAGCAATACGATAACCTAAAAGAGAATGGCTATTATTCCAATCTAATCAGTGGCAACATCAGCCAGGAAATATCAGCAGACAGCATCATCATTAATACCGATGTTTATCCTTTTTATTTCCGTTATAAGGGTACTCAAAGAATAATCAGGCCAACCACTGTCGCTACAAGAACCCTTGTTACTGAAGGGTATTTAAGAAACGTTTCCAGAAGCGATAATAACTCTCATGGCTTTCTTATTGAAAAATGGAAGACTCTGGAAAATACTGACATCAATATTCAAAACAGGTAGTATGTGGATGTTCAGGAAAAAAAAGAAGGAAACAATATCAGGGGATAAAACCACTGTATCAGATAAAGTGGCTGGTAAAATTGCAGGTGTTGGAATAAAAGCGCAACGGCTATTTGCAGACAAAATGAACAGGCTATTTATGAATACAGATTTTAAAAGGCTTAAACTTATACTAATCGGCTTTTGCATTTGCGCTGGCGGGTATAGCCTATACCTGATAATAAACAGTATCATTTCTCCTGATAAAAAGCAAAAGGCATTTGAAGTGCAGCAGGTGGATGTACCAAAGCATTTCAATAAATCGGGTGATGAAAGTGTAACGGCAGGGCCTATGGTTGACGAAGTAACCTGGCAGCAAATAAAAGATTTCAGGCACTATATGGATAGCTTAAAACAAAATAAGAAAGTTGAATACGACAGCATCCTGCAAGCCCGGCCGGGTTTGATGGATAGTGTGCAGATGCTGGAACAAATTTATTTATCACAACAACAAAAATGAGTGTATGAACAGTGTGCAAAGGTCTTCCAGCCTGATTGCGGGACGGAAACAGAAAATGATGCTGATGTTGCCATTACTGGTAATACCATTTCTCACAATGGCATTTTGGGCATTGGGTGGCGGTAACGGAAAAGAAGCTGTTGCCTCAACAGAACAAAAAGGATTGAACCTAAATCTTCCTGATGCTAAGCTGAAAGAGGATAACCTTACAGACAAACTTAGCTTCTATGATAAGGCTGATAAAGATTCTGCAAAGATGGAAGAATGGATGCGGACCGACCCATATTATCATCAAAAAAAAGACACCGGGCTTGTACAGATGAATGAACTGGAACTGCTTACTCAAAACTCTGCCAATAAATATAACCAGAGACTAAATACCTCACCTTATGAATATTCTTCTAACAATCCTGAGCAAAAGCTGATGGAAAAACTTTCAATGCTTCAGAAAGAAATTAATAAGCAACCGGAAAGTGAAACAGTAACTAATAATAATGACACTGATTCTAACCGGGAGAATGAATTTACAAACGAAGTTGACAGGTTAGAAAACATGCTGCTTACCATGAACAAAACCAACACTGGCGACCCCGAGATGCAGCAACTCAACGGAACGTTGGAAAAAATTTTAGATATACAACATCCGCAACGAGTAAAAGACAAACTGAAAGAAAAATCATTGCAGCAAAAACAAGTTGTGTTTGCGGTAGTTACTGAGCCTAAGCTGGCAAATGTAACGATGATTGATACGATGAAGAAAAAAGTAAACACCGGCAATCAATTTTACGGAGTAACAAACGAGAGTGAAGAGGCTACTGAAGGATTTGCTATTGAGGCTGTGGTGCAAAGTAATCAGTCATTGGTAAACGGTGCTGTTATTCAGTTACGGCTTTCTACAGATGTTTTTATAAATGGAATTCTCATACCCAAAGGAACACTTGCTAACGGAATTGCATCACTAAATAATGAGCGGTTGGAAGCAGAAATAAATTCCATCCGTTATAAAAATCAATTGTTCCCGGTAAAGTTAGAACTCTACGATTTAGATGGTTTACCTGGCATTTACATTCCCGGTTCCATCAGCCGGGATGTAGCGAAAAATTCCGCTGATAACAGTTTACAGTTAATGGAGCTTACCACACTTGACCCATCATTAAAAGCTCAGGCTGCAGCTGCAGGCATTAATACAGCAAAACAATTACTAACCCGTAAAGTGAAACAGGTTAAAGTGATGATTAAAGAAGGATATAAAGTTCTGCTGAAAGATAAAAATACTGAAACCAATTAATGAACATAAAACAGTAAAGCAATGAAAAGAATTGTGAGTATAATTTGTGGGTGCTCTATAGTAATATTTGGTCTTGCACAAACAAAACTGAACATAACAACTGATAAAACCACCAGCCTTGTATTTCCTTTCGCCATAAAGCATGTTGACAGGGGCACAAGTTCCATACTGGTGCAGCAGGTGAAAGAAGCCCCTGAGATATTATTGGTAAAAGCGGCTGAAAAAGACTTTACAGAAACAAATTTGAGTGTGGTAACGGATGATGGCAGCGTATATGCTTTTACAGTTACTTATGATAGTAAACCTGCTGTATGGGTACTTTATCTACCAGTAAACAGGACTACTACAATCAGTTCTTACACCAATATGATTTTGGATAATGAAAGGACTGTAAAAAAAATAAAGGATAAGAAATACAACATGCGGGCAGGTATCAGGGGAATTTACATTAAAGACAATATCATTTACTATCAACTATACATCAAAAATGATGGAACGGTTGATTACGACGTAGACCTGCTTCGCTTTTTTATAAAAGATAAAAAACGAAGTAAAAGAACAGCATTACAGGAAGTAGAACAAGAGCCAGTTCACATAACAGGTAATTACAGCAAGATAAAAGGAAACAGCAATACCGTTTTTGTAGTAGCAATGGAAAAATTTACTGTACCTGATAAGAAATATTTGGCAGTGCAGATAACAGAAAAGAATGGTGGCAGACATTTTATGTTAAAGGTGAGCAATAAAGACATTATGCAGGCAAAGGTTTTGCCTGACTTAAAATGATATAATGCCTGTTAGTGATAACATAGCGTTGGAGGAACAGTTGAAGCAACTTGGTTTTAAAAGTCTTGTGAAGGAAGTAAAAATGTACATTAAGGCTGGCAGCTTTGAATTAACGATTCCACAAAGCAAGAAAATAAAAGACGATTCATTGCTTTATTTATTGGAATTTGAAAATTCGGGTAAGGATACAAGGTTAAAACAATATAACCTCACACTTCAATCGGTCAAGATTCCAAAAACTGTTATTAATGGCATTAATACAACTAAGCTTGAAAAACACCTTTTAAAAGCTGATACGTTTTACAATGATTATTATTTGAAAGATAAACCAGCTACTAAGGAAGAAACTGAAATAATAGAATTGGGCAAGAGGGATTTGAAGTTATTATTTGAATCAGGTGGTTTAGCGAAAGAAATTTCACAGCTGCTGATGTTTAAATACTGGCCTGAAAGTAATTACAAAGAATTTATTCCAGATGATTCAAGGTTAAAAGAAAAATACCAGGCTGAAATAACAATAGAATGGAATAATGGGGAAATGCTCACTGCAGATGAAGCATACAACAAAGCGAAGGAAATTTTCAATGCATCCAAATCAAAAGAAATGAAGGAAGAGCATCCCATATCAGATGAAGTACTCGACCTGGTAACCATTGCATTATCTAAAGGCGAAAACTACATGGCCTATAACAACAGTCTTTATTTTATTGATAAAAGCTATATACATTTTTTTAAGACAAGGGATGAAGCCTTTGAATTTGCAGAAAATAATATAAGTGACCGTGACAGGTTCGCTGTACTTCATTTCAATTCAGTAAAAGATATTTTAAATCAAATTCCATACGGGGAAGAACTCCAACGCCAGTTAAATCCTGACCCTGATGCAAATGGCCTGTATAACAAGGATGGCAATGATTTTACTGACGCATTGATTGACCACTTTGAATCACAGCAATTATTATTATTCGATAAGCAATTAAAAACAAATTTTATGAACAACGAAAATCTTCAGTATTTGAAAGACAACATCAAATACATGGGCTTTGGCGAAAACATGTACCGGGAACTGGAAAGGAACCTCGGTGAAGGTAAAGGAGAGTTCCAACTGCATTTTGCCGCCGAAATTAATAAGAAACCTTTTGAGGCTACGCTGAATTTCCGAAAGTCCGATTCTACGGACATGTATTTCTTCAACAATTACAATGCCTCATTAGAAAAAAGCAATGGAGAAAAGAACGAACAAACATTTTACCTGAACAAAGGGAAAGGTGTTACAGCAAAAGAAGCCTACAACTTGCTGGATGGCCGGGCTGTTCACAAAGACCTTACCACTAAAGAAGGCCAGCCATATAAAGCCTGGATACAGCTTGACTTTGAAAACAAAGACAAGAACAACAACAATGAAGTAAAGCAGTTCCATGAAAACTATGGCTATGATGTAAAAGCAGCAGTAGAAAAATTTGCAGTGGCGGAACTGAGCGACCCTGAAAAAACAAAAGCACTGATGCAATCGCTGGAAAAAGGAAATGTACAATCAGTAACGATTGAAAAAGATGGCAGCAGCCATAAAATGTTTATGGAAGCTGATCCGCAGTATAAGAAAGTAACACTGTATGATTCTAACATGAAGATGGTGGCTAAAGAATCGCTGGAGCGATACAAAGCCGGTATGGACAAAGGCGCCAAAGAAGTAAAGCAGGGCCAGGAACATGATAAAAAAAAAGATTTGAAACCAGCAACGAAAGCTGAAAAAGAAAAGCTGGAGCAAAAGAATGGGAAAAGTTTATTGCCTAAAAAAAGAGAAAGCAAGGGCAAAGGTTTAGGGGTGTCATAGTACATTCCTAAACTATTTCATAAAGTTTAAAAAGCAAGTAAATGAATATTGAAAACATTGTTGCATTGAGTAAGCAGTTGCAATTGCTCGGCTTTCAGGAGGCAGGCATTTTGCTATTAAAACGCATTTGCTTTAAGCCTGAGAATTTTTGTGTGCTTCAACGGATAACAAAAGAAAAAGAAGTGCTGTTGTTCAATTTGTATTTTGAACGGATGCAAAATAACAACACCTACACCTTGCTGTACTATGATGTAATGCTTCAAAAGGAGAACACTCTTTCATCTTTCCCTGTTGATGGAATTAATCCTTTGGAACTGGAAAAACAAATGGCTGCTATTGACTGGGAAAAAGCATTCAGTTTGGATGATAAAAAACTGTGGAACCCGGATGATAAATCAACCTGGGATATTGAACTAAAGATTTCAAACATCATGGAAAGCCTCTCCATTCTTGAAAATTCGGAAACAGGTAAATCTATTGCAGCTTCATTGAAGCAAAAATTTTGGTCAGGTACGTTATACCAGGAAATAGTTGGACCGGTTGCTGCCGTAAAAAGTAAGACAGAAGTAAGCCAGCGATTTTTTTATTCTGAAGATAATTTGGGTATTACCGTTGATGAAGCTTATCGTTTTCTTCAAAACAAGTGGATGGAAAAACAATTACAACAGAAAAGAAAACAAGCTGATAGCAGAGAGGATGAAAGTGAAGAAGAAAATACTGGGGCATCATCTAACGGGCTGCTGAAGAAAAAGCGGATTGCTCCGGGCAGAAGCAAACATCATAAAGCTAAAGCCGAATAAGCGGTATGGATATTTTTCCACCTTTGACCAGTTTTTACAATTCCATTGCCACCGATACCCGTATCGGTGCTTCGCATATAAGCATCTACATGGCACTGCTGCAGGAGTGGAATTTGAGTGGTGGAACGAATCCGGTTATAATAAAAAGGCTTGTGATAATGAATGTTGCTAAAATTAATGCTCGGCAGACCTACAATAAATGCATCAATGAATTGCAGGAGTATGGATATATAATTTACAAACCTGCTTCCAATCAATATCAGGCAAGTGTAATACACTTAAAAAATGTAACAATGAAAACGTAGTTATTAATCAGTTTCAATAACAGGAGGTGTGAAATGGCAAGTGTGAAACCGGAAGAAGTAATTGAAATTTTAGAGAGGCACAATGTGCATATCTCGTTAGAGCAAGCTATGCTTATACTGGACTTTATGTTTAAATTTGCTAAGTTAGCATTAACGCAAAAAAGAGGCACATGACAGCAGATTTATACATCCGTGTGAGTACAGATGAGCAGGCTGATAAAGGCTACTCACAACGGGACCAGGAAGAACGCCTAAGAAAGTATTGCGACAATAATCAGATAAAAGTTCGGCAGGTAATTTTTGAAGACCATTCTGCAAAGACGTTTAACCGTCCTAAGTGGAATGGTTTGTTGTTTGATTTGAAGAAAAAGAAAAATGTTGTTGATTTTGTTCTGTTTTCTAAATGGGATAGATTTAGCCGTAATGCTGGTGATGCTTATCAGATGATAAATATTCTGCGTAAGCTCGGTGTGGAGCCACAGGCAATCGAACAACCATTAGATTTATCAGTGCCTGAAAATAAATTGATGCTTGCATTTTATTTGGCAGCACCTGAAGTTGAAAACGACCGCAGGGCATTAAATGTTTTACTCGGAATGCGTAAGGCAAAAAAAGAAGGCAGGTGGATGGGTGTTGCGCCTGTTGGTTATGCAAATAAAATAACTGAAGACGGAAAAAAATATATTGCACCAGTAGAGCCAGAAGCAAGTATCATGAAATGGGTTTTTGAAACTTTAACAGATGGTCAGTTAAACGTAGAGCAAATAATGAAGCAGGCATTTGCAAAAGGAGTAAAATGTTGCAAGGCAAATTTCTGGAACTTACTTCGTAACCCTGTTTATTGCGGACGAATTTATTTGTCAGGATATAAAGAAGAAGAATCAAGGCATGTACAGGGCTTACATAAACCTATTATTTCAGAAGCACTTTTTTATGAGGTTCAGGATTACTTGAATGGGAAGAAAAAAAATTACAGGACAAAAGTGGGCAGTATGGATGAACTGCAATTGAGAGGTTATTTGATTTGCCCTAAATGCGGCAAGCTATTAACAGGCAGTGCATCAAAAGGACGGAACGGCAGATACTATTACTATCATTGCACATCGTCCTGCGGAGCAAGGTTTAAAGCAGAAAATGCAAATCAATTGTTTTCAGGTGAACTTAAAAAGTTGGTTCCAAAGCCCGGCATGACAGAGGTTTACAAAATGGTTTTGCAAGAAGAATTTAAAGCCCAAACAAAAGCTCAACGGGAAGATTTGAAGCAAGTAAAGGATGCGTTGGAAAAGGCAAATACAGAGCTTGCAAATGCCCGTAAATTGCTTTTATCAAATGAAATTGAACCCTCTGAATATCGTTCTATAAAATCAGAGTATGAAAAGAAAATAACAGGGCTCGAATCAAGGCTCATAGAATTATCACAGGAAGGCAAAAGCATAGAACCCTTGCTGAATAAGGCTTTAACAAACCTTACCTGCCTGGATAAACTCTATGAAAATGCTGATAATAAAGCCAAAAGAGAAATCATTGGTTCGATATTCCCCGAAAAACTCGTTTTTGACGGATTCCATTATCGAACCGCCAGAATGAATGAAGCCGTTTCGCTAATATACAGTCTGGGCAAGGGTTTCAGCGAAAATAAAAATGGACAAACCGATTCAAATTTCGATTTGTCCACTTTGGTGCCCGGGACTGGATTCGAACCAGCACACCTCGCGGCGCCGCCACCTGAAGACGGTGCGTCTACCAATTTCGCCACCCGGGCTTAGGGTGAATTGGGCGGCAAAT
>JAFDXH010000204.1 GCA_018268075.1 Bacteroidota bacterium
ACCTAACCACAAAGAGCACAAAGAATTGTTGTAAGAATCCTACCAGCCATAAAACCCCTATTCGTGCATTCGTGGCAATATTTTTCTTATATAAAATGAAACCTAACCACAAAGAGCACAAAGAATTGTTGTAAGAATCCTACCAGCCATAAAACCCCTATTCGTGCATTCGTGGCAATATTTTTCTTATATAAAATGAAACCTAACCACAAAGAGTACAAAGAATTGTTGTAAGAATCCTACCAGCCATAAAACCCCTATTCGTGCATTCGTGGCAATATTTCTTATGCATTTAAATTTATTTCATGAGCAAATCTCTATTGGTGCACCCGTGGCTATCTTTCAATTTTCTTTTATTCCTACCCATCATTCAATGAATTATCCCGCCCTTAGAAAGTAGTATTCCCTTTTTTTGATTTTTTATTTTAGATTTAACCTTCTTTAACTCTATCAATTCCTTTTTTTAAATTTTTTTAATGGTCAAATATTTTCTTGTATTGTTATTACTTGTTTCTAATTTTTTAAATGCTCAGTCGCCGGAAATGGAAAATACACGCCCTTTTGTTTTGGGACGAATAGATCAATTGAATTCTAAAATTTTACAAGAAGACAGAATATTAAATATTTACCTGCCAGAAGGTTACAGCTCAAAAGATACCACTCGCTACCCCGTAGTTTACCTGTTAGACGGGTCGGCAGATGAAGATTTTATCCATATTACCGGGATTTACCAGTTTTATACTTTCCCCTGGATGAATCGGGTACCTAAATCCATTATTGTAGGTATAGCCACTGTAGATCGGAGAAGAGATTATACATTTCCTACCTCATTAGAATCAGATAAAAAATTATACCCAACTACTGGGCATTCGGCCGCTTTCATTGATTTTATAGAAAAGGAATTGCAACCATATATTCAAAATAAATATAAAACCTCCACATCCAGAACTTTAATCGGACAGTCGCTTGGGGGATTATTGGCTACACAAATATTGATTGAAAAACCTTACATGTTCGATAAATATATAATTGTGAGCCCAAGCCTATGGTGGAACAATGGATCTTTATTGAAGGTAGCTGCCACCGCTTTAAAAGAATATTCAAGGAATAAATTGAGTATTTATATTGGTGTAGGCAAAGAAGGGCTTACACCCACAAAAGTGCCCAGAGTAATGGAGGTAGATGCGAATGTTCTGGCAGAAAAACTACAGGGGTTACATAACAAAAATCTGGAAATTTTTTTCGATTATTTGCCTGAAGAAAATCATGCTACCATTTTGCATCCTGCTGTAATAAATGCATTAAAAATATTATACTCTTCTGAGATGATAAGGTAAGGTCGTATGCTAATGTACAACCCGTATAAAAAGGAAAAAGGAGATGAGGATACTTAAGAAGACATTAAAAAAGCGGCTGATTGGCCGCTTTTATATTTAAAATACTAATAATGTTTATTCGGCTACAATTTTTCCACGCATAGTTCCAAAGTGACCTGGAAAACTGCATATAAAATCATAAACACCCGGATCAGTTACTTTAAATGTAATCTCATCACTTTCGCCCGGGCCTAATAATTTGGTGTGGGCTATTACCTCACTCATCATATCAGCAGGTATATGATCATTGGTTTTAGCTTTTACAGCAGCTTCGCCAAATGCCTGTACGTCTGTGCCTGGTGCTAAAATTACCACATTGTGAGCCATAGCTTCTTTAGGCATTTTGCCAATATTTTTCATAGATAATTTTACATTTTGGCCTGCTTTGATCTTAAAGAGTGTTTTGTCAAACTTTAATTGATCATCACCTGTAAGTTCAATGTGGTCAGTTACGGCTACGTCATTTATGCCAGGTATGTCTGCACCTGGTTTTTCCTCGGCAGGTGCCTGAGCAGAGGTGGTATCAGTAGTTGCTGCAGAGTTATCTGTTTTTGTTTCGCCACCACCGCATGAAGCCAAAAATAGGGCAGTAGCCAGTGCGGGAACAAACAATAGTTTTTTCATTTGTGATTTATTTGATTTATAAAAAGTTGAATGCAAAATTACCTCAAGTTGCTTTAAGGAAAAAATAGATTTCAAAATTTACCTACAAATTGGAGTGAATTTTCCGTTTTTAGTAAAATAAATTTTACTGGAAGGCTGCGCTTTTTTCTATAAAAAATGTCATAAAACGCAATTTTTGGCCAAAGGAATGCCAAAAGTGGAATTAAGATTTTTTTCGTTACCTTCTTTTTAAAAAATTATTGTACTTTTGCAATCCTTTAAATTTTGGTAAGTGCTCATTTTTCATTTTATTACCTGTTAAAGGTGCTCTCATTTTAAAATATTTTAATTAAAATATGCCTTCAACTAAAGTAGCTCCTGCAAAAAGAATCAGTTTCGGAAAAATTGAACATTTAGCAGAAACCCCGGACCTTTTAGGAATTCAAATTCAGTCTTTCAAGGACTTTTTTCAACTGGAAACTACCCCAGACAAACGTAATGTGGAAGGGCTTTTCCGTGTGTTCAAGGAAAATTTTCCGATCAATGACACCCGGAATATTTTCATGTTGGAATTCCTTGATTATTTTGTAGATCCTCCACGCTACACAATAGAAGAGTGTATCGAAAGGGGGCTGACCTATGCCGTGCCTTTAAAAGCAAAATTGCGCTTGAGTTGCAATGATGAAGAGCACGTAGATTTTCAAACTATTGTTCAGGATGTATTTCTTGGAAATATACCCTACATGACCCCACGTGGTACTTTTGTGATAAATGGTGCTGAAAGGGTGGTTGTGTCCCAACTTCATCGCTCACCTGGAGTGTTTTTCGGCCAAAGTACGCATCCCAATGGTACCAAAATCTATTCTGCAAGGGTTATACCTTTTAAAGGTGCCTGGATGGAGTTTGCTACTGATATTAATAATGTAATGTATGCCTATATAGATAGGAAGAAGAAATTCCCTGTTACCACCCTGCTGCGTAGTATAGGTTACGAAACCGACAAAGACATTCTTGAACTTTTCGGTATGGCCGTAGAAGTAAAAGCAGATAAAAAGACGCTGAATGCCAATATTGGTAAACGGCTGGCTGCACGCGTGCTTCGTACATGGGTAGAAGATTTCGTAGATGAGGATACCGGCGAAGTAGTGAGTCTTGAAAGAAATGAGATAGTTCTGGAAAGAGATACCGTATTGGATGAAGATAACATCGCAATGATTATAGAGCTGGAGGTCAAAAGTGTATTTATCCAGCGCGAAGAGGTAAGTGGCGACTATGCGATCATCTACAATACCTTGAATAAAGATACCTCAAATAGTGAGATAGAAGCTGTACAACATATTTATCGCCAGTTAAGAGGTGCTGATGCCCCTGATGATGAAACAGCGCGAGGAATCATTGATAAATTATTTTTCAGCGATAAACGTTATGATCTTGGAGAAGTAGGTCGCTATAAAATCAACCGTAAACTTGGATTGGATTATCCAATTACGAAAAAAGTACTTACAAAGGAAGACATTATAGCAATCATCAAATATCTTGTATTGCTTACTAATGCCAAGAGTGAAATTGATGATATTGATCACCTGAGCAATCGTCGTGTACGCACAGTGGGTGAGCAATTATATGCTCAGTTTGGCGTAGGCCTTGCACGTATGGCCCGTACCATTCGTGAAAGGATGAATGTAAGGGATAATGAGGTATTTACTCCGGTTGATTTGATTAACGCAAGAACATTGTCTTCCGTAATCAATTCATTCTTTGGTACTTCTCAATTATCACAGTTTCTGGATCAAACGAACCCTTTGAGTGAGATCACGCACAAGCGCCGTATCTCTGCGCTGGGGCCCGGAGGTCTAAGTAGGGAACGTGCAGGATTTGAAGTGCGCGACGTTCACTATTCACACTATGGCCGTCTTTGTACAATTGAAACTCCAGAAGGGCCAAACATTGGCTTGATTTCTACGCTTTGTGTACATGCTAAGATAAATGAAATGGGATTCATAGAAACCCCATATCGTAAAGTGCATGAAGGCAAAGTAGATATGAAAAATGTGTTTTTCCTGAGTGCGGAAGAAGAGGATACTGCAAAAATTGCACAGGCAAATGCCCCTCTAAATGAAGACAATTCCTTTGCATTCGATAAGGTAAAATCAAGGGAAACTGGGGATTTTCCTATTCTCGATAAGGGAGAAGTTGAATATATGGATGTGGCGCCTAACCAAATTGTAGGCTTAAGTGCATCTATAATTCCTTTCTTGGAGCATGATGATGCTAACCGTGCTTTGATGGGATCAAACATGCAACGTCAGGCAGTACCGCTTATTTTGCCACAGGCACCTATAGTAGGTACCGGCCTGGAAGCCAAAGCTGCTCGTGATGCGAGGATTCAGATTCATGCAGATGGAGATGGTGTAGTAGAATATGTAGATGCCAATGAAATTCACGTTAGATACAATCGTAATCAAAATCAAAAACTTGTAAGTTTTGAAAACGATCTAATGGTTTATAAACTTACCAAATTCATTAAAACCAACCAAAGCACTTGTATCAACCTTACACCTGCCGTTAAAAAGGGTCAGGTAGTTAAAGCAGGTGATTTCCTTACAGAAGGGTATGCTACCAAAGATGGCGAACTGGCACTGGGGCGCAACCTTAAAGTGGCCTTCATGCCATGGAAAGGGTACAACTTTGAAGATGCTATCGTAATTAGTGAAAAGGTGGTAAAAGAAGATCTATTTACATCTATTCATATTGACGAATTTGAACTGGAAGTACGCGATACCAAATTGGGCGAGGAAGAACTGACTCCAGATATTCCAAATATCAGCGAAGAAGCTACTAAAGACCTTGATCAAAATGGTGTAATCAGAATAGGCGCTCATGTAAAAGAAGGAGATATCATTATTGGAAAAATAACTCCGAAAGGGGAAAGTGATCCCACACCGGAGGAGAAATTGCTCCGTGCCATATTTGGCGATAAGGCCGGAGATGCAAAAGATGCTTCTTTAAAAGCACCAAGCGGTACCGAAGGCGTGGTTATTGATAAAAAATTATTTCAACGTGCCAAGAAAGATAAGAATGGTAAAGTAAAAGAAAAGGCAACGCTGGAGAAGATTGATAAAATTCATGAAAAAAATGAACTGGACATTCATGAGCTGCTGATCAATAAATTATTGACTATTCTAAAAGATAAAAATTCTGCAGGAGTAAGCAATAATTTTGGCGAAATGCTGATTGGTAAAAATGCAAAATTCAATGCTAAAAACCTAGCCAATATTGATTATCAAAATGTAAACCCACTCGGATGGAGTGGCGATGCAAAAATTGATGATCAGATCAATACGCTTTTGCACAATTACAATATTAAATACAACGAAGAGTTAGGAAGGTACAAGAGAGAGAAATTTAATATTTCTATTGGCGACGAATTACCTGCCGGTGTTTTAAAGCTGGCCAAAGTTTACCTTGGAGTAAAACGTAAACTAAAAGTAGGTGATAAGATGGCTGGCCGTCATGGTAATAAGGGTATTGTGGCTAAGATTGTACGTCAAGAAGATATGCCATTTTTGGAAGATGGTACTCCAGTAGATATAGTACTGAACCCATTAGGTGTACCAAGTAGGATGAACCTCGGGCAGATATATGAAACCGTATTAGGCTGGGCAGGTGAAAAACTGCACAAAACTTATGCTACTCCAATATTTGATGGTGCATCAACAGATGAAATTGCTAATGAAATAACACTGGCAGGCCTACCTAAGTTTGGCCATACTTATCTATATGATGGTGAAACCGGCGAGCGCTTTGATCAGAAAGCAACCGTTGGTGTAATCTATATGATTAAACTGCACCACATGGTAGATGATAAGATGCACGCACGTTCCATTGGGCCCTACAGCCTTATTACGCAGCAGCCTTTGGGTGGTAAAGCGCAGTTTGGTGGCCAACGTTTTGGAGAAATGGAAGTTTGGGCATTGGAAGCCTACGGGGCATCTAACATTCTGCAGGAATTGTTGACGCTTAAATCTGATGATATTATAGGCCGTGCTAAAACGTATGAGGCTATAGTAAAAGGAGATAATATACCACGTCCGGGTGTTCCAGAATCATTCAATGTATTGGTGCACGAACTTAGAGGATTAGGTTTAGACCTTCAGTTTGAGTAAGCATTTTAATGCAAGCCATTGATAAATATTAATAAAAATAACGGGCTGAAAATTGTAAATTAATTCCAGCTCAAAGCTTAAATAATATGCAAAGAAAAGAAAATCGTCCACGTCCCACATTTTCTCAAATTACCATCGGCCTTACCTCGCCAGATTCCATATTAGAAAGGAGTTATGGCGAAGTATTAAAGCCAGAAACCATTAACTATCGTACTTACAAGCCTGAAAGAGATGGCTTGTTTTGCGAGCGTATTTTTGGGCCGGTAAAGGATTATGAATGTGCTTGTGGAAAATATAAGCGTATTCGCTATAAAGGAATAGTATGCGACCGGTGTGGAGTAGAGGTCACAGAAAAGAAAGTACGCCGCGAAAGAATGGGACACATCAAATTGGTGGTGCCAGTAGTACATATTTGGTATTTTAAATCATTGCCCAACAAGATTGGTTATTTATTGGGCATGAGTTCTAAGAAATTAGAAACAATTGTTTACTATGAAAGGTACGTGGTAATTCAGTCTGGTGTTCGTGCAGACAAAGGCCAAAATTATGGCGATCTTTTAACTGAAGAAGAATACCTGGATATAGTAGATGCACTGCCTAAAGGAAATCAGCAACTATCAGACGAAGATCCAGATAAGTTTATAGCCAAGATGGGTGCAGAAGCAGTACACGATTTATTGCAACGTATAGATCTGGATCAGCTATCATTTGACCTGCGTAATTCTGCAGCCAATGAAACATCACAGCAAAGGAAAGCAGATGCTTTGAAGCGCTTAAGCGTGGTAGAAGGCTTTCGCGATGCGAATACAAGAATTAATAACCGCCCTGAGTGGATGGTAATGCAATACATTCCGGTAATTCCACCAGAATTGCGCCCGCTAGTTCCATTAGATGGTGGCCGTTTTGCTTCTTCCGATCTGAATGATCTTTATCGTCGTGTTATTATCCGTAATAATCGGTTGAAAAGATTGTTAGAAATCAAAGCGCCGGAAGTAATTCTTAGAAATGAGAAGCGTATGCTTCAGGAAGCAATAGATTCCTTATTCGATAATTCGCGCAAATCAAATGCTGTAAAAGCAGAAGGTGGCCGCGCATTAAAATCTCTTAGCGATGTATTGAAAGGTAAGCAAGGCCGCTTCCGTCAAAACCTTTTAGGAAAACGTGTGGACTATTCAGGCCGTTCGGTAATTGTGGTAGGCCCTGAATTAAAAATGCACGAATGTGGACTTCCAAAAGATATGGCTGCAGAATTGTTTAAGCCATTTATTATTCGCAAGCTCATTGAAAGAGGAATTGTAAAAACTGTAAAAAGCGCAAGAAAATTAGTTGATAAAAAGGAAGCCATCATTTGGGATATCCTCGAAAATATTTTGAAAGGCCATCCAGTAATGCTAAACCGTGCCCCTACATTGCACCGCCTTTCTATTCAGGCATTTCAGCCAAAATTGATAGAAGGTAAAGCAATACAATTGCATCCTTTAGTAACCACGGCGTTCAACGCGGATTTTGATGGTGATCAGATGGCAGTACACGTTCCTTTGAGCAATGCTGCTATCTTGGAAGCACAAATGTTAATGCTTTCATCGCATAACATTTTGAACCCACAGAATGGTACACCTATTACCCTTCCGTCGCAAGACATGGTATTGGGCCTTTATTACATTACCAAGGCTAAAAAATCTACTGCAGACGAAAAGGTAAAGGGCGAAGGAAAAGCTTTCTATTCACCTGAAGAAGTAATCATAGCATACAACGAAAAGACGATAGATCTGCATGCGGCTATAAAAGTAAAAGTAAATGTGCGGAAGGATGATGGCACACTGGTAAATAAGCTGATAGATACATCAGTAGGGCGTGTAATCTTTAACCAACACGTTCCAAAATCTGTTGGGTTTATCAATGCACTTCTTACCAAAAAGGCGCTTCGCGAAATAATTGGAGATATTATCAAATGGACCAACATTCCGGCTACTGCTAAGTTTCTGGACGATATTAAGCAGTTAGGTTTCCGTATGGCCTTCCGTGGTGGATTGTCTTTTAATATAAATGACCTCATTATTCCTGAAACAAAACAAGGAATGCTGGATAACGCTTCTGGCGAGGTAGATGAAGTATGGGATAACTACAATGCAGGTCTTATTACCAACAATGAGAGATATAATGGTATCATTGATATATGGAGTAGGGTAGATACCAAGCTTACAGAAACGCTTATTCACGAGCTGGCAAATGACAAGCAAGGATTTAACTCTGTGTATATGATGCTTGACTCAGGTGCAAGGGGATCTAAGCAGCAGATTAAACAGTTAGCAGGCATCAGAGGACTTATGGCTAAGCCTCGCAAATCTGGAAGCAGTGGCAGTGAGATTATTGAAAACCCTATTCTTTCTAACTTTAAAGATGGATTGAATGTATTGGAATACTTTATCTCTACACATGGTGCGCGTAAAGGGCTTGCAGATACAGCATTGAAAACTGCGGATGCAGGGTATCTTACAAGACGTTTGGTGGATGTAGCGCAGGATGTAGTGATTAATGATGAAGATTGTGGGACACTAAGAGGTATTGCTACTTCCGCACTAAAAGATAATGAAGATATAATTGAGCCTTTGTACGATCGTATATTGGGGCGAACCTCTCTGCACGATGTATTTAACCCGGTAACCGATGAACTGCTGGTAGAAGCAGGCGGACACATAACAGAAGATATTGCTGCTGCAATAAATGAAGCGGGAGTAGAAACTGTTGAAATTCGTTCCGTACTCACTTGCGAAAGCCACCGTGGAGTTTGTGTAAAATGTTATGGAAAAAACTTAGCCTCAGGGTATATTGCTCAGAAGGGCGATGCAGTAGGTATCATTGCAGCTCAATCAATTGGTGAGCCGGGTACACAGCTTACCCTTCGTACATTCCACGTGGGTGGTGTGGCAGGTTCTGCTTCTGTAGAATCTACACTTGCTGCCCGCTTTGATGGTACGATACAATTTGATGGATTAAGAACAGTAGATGCTACAAATAATGCAGGCGAAAAGATAAAAGTGGTAATTGGGCGTACTGGTGAGGTGAGGATTATGGATATTAAAAATGATCGCCTTTTAATTACAAATAATGTTCCTTATGGTTCTACATTGAATGTAAAGGACGGGCAAAAAGTAACCAAAGGTGATGTGCTTTGTACTTGGGATCCATTCAACAATGTGATTGTGTCTGAAATAGACGGTACTTTAAAATTTGAAAACATTATTGAAGGCGTTACCTATCGCGAAGAAGCGGATGAGCAAACAGGACATAGAGAGAAAGTAGTAATAGAAACCAAGGATAAAGCAAGAATTCCATCACTAATTATAGAAGGCAAGAAGGATTCAAAAAGCTATAATCTTCCGGCAGGATCTCATGTTACCATCGAAGAGGGTGAAGCAGTAAGGGCAGGGCAAGTAGTAGTAAAGATTCCAAGAGTATTAGGAAAATTAAGAGATATTACTGGTGGTTTGCCAAGAGTAACAGAGCTTTTTGAAGCCAGAAACCCAGGTAACCCTGCAGTAGTTTCAGAAATCGATGGCGTGGTTTCGTTTGGTAATATCAAGAGAGGTAACCGTGAAATAATTGTAGAAGCAAAAGATGGCGTAATTAAAAAATACCTTGTTCCGCTTACACGTCAAATATTGGCTCAGGACGGCGACTTTGTAAAAGCAGGTATTGCCCTTTCTGATGGCCAAATAGCGCCATCTGATATTCTTCAAATTCGTGGGCCTCATGCTGTACAGGAATATGTGGTAAATGAAATTCAGGAAGTGTACCGCTTGCAAGGGGTGAAAATAAACGATAAACACATAGAGGTAATAGTAAGGCAAATGATGCGTAAGGTAACCATTGAAGATGCCGGAGATACTAAATTCCTTGAAGGAGATTCTGAAGACCGCTACGACTTTAATGTGGAAAATGACTGGATCTTTGATAAGAAAGTAGTAACTGATTCTGGCGAAAGCACAAAAATGCGTGCAGGTAAAATTGTTACGTTGCGTGAAGTGAGAGAAGAAAATTCTGTACTTCGCCGTGCTGATAAGAAAACTGTAGAGTTCCGTGATGCAAGCCCGGCTACATCCTCACCATTATTGTTAGGTATTACCAAGGCTTCATTGGGTACACAAAGCTGGATATCAGCAGCATCGTTCCAGGAAACAACCAAGGTATTATCCTCTGCGGCTATACAAGGCAAAACTGATACCATGCTTGGACTGAAGGAGAATGTAATTACAGGGCACCCAATACCGGCAGGTACAGGAATGAGGGATTTTGAAAATATGGTAGTAGGAAGCAAAGAAGAATATGAATTGCTTATGACAAGCAAAGAGGCCATGGCCTTTGATGAAGAAGAATAAAGCTTCGCAAATAAATTAAAAGAGAGAGCTGATGAGGCTCTCTTTTTTTTGTTTGAAAATACTGCCTTGTCCTAAAATAGGTTGATATAAAACTAATTCCCTCTTAGCGCCGGTCTTGTAGCTATAACGATAGTGAGTTAGGTGTACCATCATTAGAAAAAATATTTTGACTGATTAGTAAATGAAATAAATATCCAACTTTAAGAAAATATTCTTTGATTTACATTATTGATTTTTTATCAAACCGCATAAAGCTGTGAGTATATTTTGGCCAAACTTTCTTTTTAGCAAGAAAAACCAATTCATTTTTCTGGCACTCATTTGGTTGGGTATGCAATTGTTTTTTATTTACCAAAATGGGATAATTACCAATCTGGAGGCAGCTAAATATATAAATGAAGCACACCATTTTCTTAATGTTGGGGGGTATTCTACAGGCAATTATCTTTTTTATTCTACTCAGATTTTATTAATAGCATTTTGCTTGAAATTTGGCATAGGCTTTTGGTTGGTAGTTTTGCTCCAAATTCTGCTGAATGGGATATCTGTTTGGTGCTTTTACAACATAGTGAGCCGCGTAGCATCAAGGCCTTGGCTGCCCATGGTAGGTACATTATACTTTTTGCTATTTTTTTATTATCAAGTGTTCAATACTTTTCTTTTTACCGAATCCCTTTTTTTTAGTCTTTCAGTCATTTATACCTATGCGCTTTTTTCTACTACTCGGTTGAGTGCGAAGGCTATTGGGGGCATTCTTATTTTATTGGGGCTGCTCTATTTTACACGGCCTACAGGTATATTTTTTATTCCAGCTACTTTTATTTTTATTACAATTAAATTTTTTCGCAAAGTTGCCACAAGGATTATTATTTTAAGTTTCCTGATCTTAATGATTGCCTTTTTATTCTTATTAAATTATTCAATTGGCAGTGGGGGCGAGTTAGATTTTTTATTGCCCTATATACATGAAAATATTATTTGTGGAGTACCATCTGTTGCCCTTCCAAATCATTTTTCTATACCTCTGGAAAAAAATTCCATTCAGGGATTATTTTATTTTATTACACACTATCCGGGCTTGTTTGCAGTATTGGCATTAAAAAGAATGATGGCTTTTTTTGGCCTTTTTAGAAGCTATTTCTCCCTTTGGCATAATATAATCCTCTCTGCTTTTTTTTATCTTTTGTATGCAGTGGTATTGTGGAACCTGAAGTGCTTGTTTAAAAAATATCTGGCAGAATCCAGTTTTCTCTTTACGAATATATTGTTGCTTACTATTACTGTTATGCTTTCCTGCGATGAATGGGGAAATAGGTTTATGCTGAGTCTTTTCCCACTCTTTTTAATCTTAGCTGTGTTTGCAATCAACCACAGAATCGGAATTAATTCAATAGAGGGCAAGAAAGTTTAAAAAAAATGTAGGTAATAAGTAAGCAAAAAAAAATTACTCAACTACTTTAGCGCTCAGCACTTTTAATGCCACACTATCTGTTCCTTTGGGTGCAAAATATTTAGTTTTAAATTCTTTTGATTGCCCGGGAGATACCTGTTCAAAGATGGTTTCTTTATCGGTTTCCAATAAGGCTTTGGTCTTGCTATAAAATGACAATTGAAGATCTACATCTTTGAACACGGCAATTGTAGCACTATTGTGAATACTGCCTTTTACTACAGTTTGGCCTATTAAATTTTTTTTATCATGGCCAATTACTGATAAAAACAAAACTGGATCTTTTTGTTCTTTTTTCAGTAATGCGGCCTTTTGTAACTCATAATTCTCCTTTTCTGTACCCGCCTTTTGAGAAGATGACTGGCATGCGCCAAATGAAAGAAGGATAAAAAATGCAATTATGGTTTTCATGTCTTTTTTTAATGTTGTAAATATAAAGAATTAAATAAAGGTTAGTCAGAGTTGCCCAGCCAAAGGGCGCCGCCTATACTGTTTTTTCTTGCCCCGGTTACAGATGCAAATACGGTTGGTTGTTCTCGCCATCTTAAAATTCCAAGTAGCGCCATTATCAAAGCCTCTTTATAGTTGACTATTTCGCTCTCAGGAACATAGGCCTCAATAAAAATGGGTTTTAAATGGAATGTAATTCTATCCACAAGAAATTGATTAAAAGCCCCGCCACCCGATATCATCAGTTTTGAATTTTGTGCAGGTGCAAAATTGGTAATACTGTTTTTAATTTGAATAGCAATATGTTCTACATAAGTACACAATGCATCGGCAACAGGTAAGTTATGTTCCATAATTAATGGATAAATAATTTCTGTTCCAAACTCATTTGGTAAAGATTTGGGATGCTTCTTTTTGTAGAAATCAAGGCTGTTCAACTCTTGTAGCAGGCTATCATGAATTTTGCCTGAGGCGGCACAATTGCCGTTTTCATCATATTCTTTGTTGATTTGTTTCGCTAAAAGGTTCAGTACTCTATTAGCAGGGCATACATCAAAGGCTACCACATCTTTATCCTGATGAATAGAAATATTAGCTATTCCTCCAATGTTTAAGAAAAAATTCGTTGAAGGGAATAATAACCTTTCACCCATCGGGACAATGGGCGCCCCTTGTCCACCAAAGGCTACATCAAGTGACCGTAAATCACTTACTACAGGTAAGCTTGTCTCTGCCGCAATAGTAGCGCCGTTTCCTAGTTGGTGCGTCATCCCTATTTCGGGGTAGTGAAATGTAGTGTGACCGTGTGATGAAATCAGCGCTACCTGATGGTATAAATTATATTTTTCAATAAAATTATTGACCTGGCTGCCTAAATACCTGCCATAAACTACATCCAGCATTAAATATTTTTTGGCATCCAAGCTTGTTGCCTTCCCTAATTCATTTAATAATTGCTGTGAATAGGGCATACAATCGGCACACAGAATGGTAAATGCCCATTTTCCGGAAACCTCTTGAAACTCAGCAAAGCAAATGTCTAGACCGTCGAGGGAACTTCCACTCATTAACCCTATAGATTTGTAGATCATATCATTATATACTTAAAGATTTAATTTGGAAGCAATAAGTATCCTATTTAGATTTGTTCAAATTTATAACAATCTTCTTAGTACAAAATAGGTTGCAAATTTCTTTTTAAAATTCAAGAAATGGTAATTAATCTGAGTGAAAGGCATTCACTGGTAAGCAACTGGCTCAGCGAGCTGCGTGATGTGGATATACAAACTGACCGCCTTAGGTTTAGGCAAAATCTTGAAAAGGTGGCAGAAGTATGTGCTTATGAAATCAGTAAAAAGCTGGACTATGAAGAAAAGGAAGTCAATACACCCTTGGGCACTTCTGTTTGCAAAGTGCTGAAAGTACAGCCGGTATTGGCTACGATATTGCGTGCTGGCCTTGCCATGCACAATGGGCTATTAAGGTATTTTGATAAGGCAGATAATGCGTTTATCAGCGCTTATAGAAAGCACAATACAGACGGCACTTTTGAGATAAGCCTCGATTACATCAGTTGCCCTCAAATGGAAAACAGGGTTGTGATAATTTCGGACCCCATGCTGGCCACAGGAGCTTCGCTGGTCAAAACAATTCAGTTTATCAGAGAAGAGGGCAATCCGGCGGAAATGCATATTGTATGCGCACTGGCTTGTACTGTGGGTATAGAATACGTATTGCGTGAAGAACCCAAGGCTACTATATGGTGTGGCGATATTGATGATGAGCTTACAGCTAAAGGGTATATTGTGCCGGGATTAGGAGATGCTGGCGATCTCGCCTTTGGGGTAAAAGTTCAAATGTGAAAAACTTGATTATTTAGCAGGAGGCTTTTAATCCTTATAATAGGTTTATAGAAATCTGCTTTATTAAATAAAATTTCCCCTTATCTTTAAGTAAAGGATTTAATTGAGTACCAATGAAAAGATTCCTGTCTGCTTTAGGATTTATTTTAATTTTACCCAATGCCATTAAGGCGCAGGATCCGCATTTTAGCCAATTTTTTTCTTCTCCACTCACACTTAATCCAGCTTTGACAGGCAAGTTTGATGGCACCCTGCGAGTGGCTGGTAATTACAGAAATCAATGGCCCGCATTTAATAATGTATATACTACTTCTACTTTAAGTGTAGATTTTCATTTATTGAAAAATAAATTGCCAGATTTTGATACTTGGGGGTTGGGTATTTTGGCGCTGAAAGATCAGGCTGGGGGCAATATTCTGACCAACAACTATTTGGGTATTTCCACATCTTACCATAAAGCGCTTGATGAAAACGGCTTTCAGCAAATAGGTATAGGCTTTCAGGGTACCTATGGGCAAAAACGTTTGGATATTAGTAAATTGTATTATGCAGATATGCTTACTCCATTTGGGTTTACCGGCCTTACACAGGAAATTTATCAGAATGACAACCTCAATTTGAATTATCTTGATTTGAATGCAGGTCTTTTGTTTTCATCATCCACTAATGATCAAAATAATTTCTATGTGGGTGCTTCAATGTATCATATCAACCGGCCGAGGGAGAGTTTTCAAGGTGGATCCTGGAGTGTGTCGCCGCGTACTACGCTAAGTGCAGGGGGGTATTTCCCACTTTCTGATATTATTACTTTACACACCAGTGGTATTTATCAGGTGCAGAATAAGGCTACTGAAATGGTAGTTGGTGGGGCATTGGCCGCAGCGTTAGATGTAGAGAGTGAAAATCCTTCAAATGTTTTCATCGGTTCTTGGTACCGGCTTAATGATGCTATAATTCCATATATAGGTTTAGAATTTGCCGGACTAAGAATTGGGGCTACCTACGATATTAATACCTCGAGCCTCAAATCAGGATCACAAAGCAGGGGCGGTATGGAAATTTCTTTAATTTATATAAAGCGGCCTGCAGGATACAAAGGTATTCCTTGCCCTAAATTTTAATACTTCTCCATTTTTAAAAAAATAAATGGCGGATAAATCCGCCATTAGTATTGTAGCACGTACGGGATTCGAACCCGTGATTCCTCCGTGAAAGGGAGGCGTCTTAACCCCTTGACCAACGCGCCGGTTATTTTTTTAAGATTGCAAAGATAAAGTCAGTAAGATTGGCTGCCAAATTATTTTCAATTAATTCGAAGTAAATTTCAAATGAATAAAAATGTAGTCCAATTTTACTTCAAGGCGGAATGTTGACGGACTGATTGTTTTTATTAATAGACTCACTATTTTGCTTGGAGGTGAAGGAGATCACTAAAATTCACTTAATCTTTTTTTTATTTTGCTGGATTAGCCAATCAATGCAAAAGTGGATGAAATCTGGGGTTAACTTTATTTTTCGCTTTTTATTTTTCTGATGTATTTCGTTACGCAATGCTAAATGGCTCTTCCTTTTAGAAAATACTGAAATGAAAAATGTGCAGATAGTTATTTTCAAAAAATAGTTTTTAATTCGAGCCCCAATACTTAGGGTATAAAAAAGAGGCTGCCTTTTTTGGGGCAGCCTCTTTTTTGATGAATATAAATCTTAAAGTGGATTTTGTTTTACCACTCCATTGGTATTATTTATTTCACTTTGTGGTATTAAGAACTGCCATGTTTTATCGCCTGCTGGTACTGTAAGCACGCTTGCAATACTTGCATTGTGGTTTGAGCCAGTACGATCTAAAGGTAAATTGAGTCTTTTTAAATCATAAAATCTAAAGCCTTCGCCCCATAATTCTACTCTTCTTTGTGTCATTATTTCATTGATAAGAGCAGTTCCTGTATTGGTACTCAATGTATAATTAGGGTCTCTTTGCTTTGCTAAAGTAAATAAAGCTGCCGCTGCTTGTGCATCGTGTCCGCCCATTCTGGCGTTAGCTTCAGCTTCAATAAGGTACATTTCGGATGCTCTCATCAAAGGGATATCGCCAATGCTACTTCCTTGATCAAGTACCATGAATTTCCGATTCATATAGGGTCTTCTCACAGCGCCTGCTGTAGCAGTAGGGATGATAAATGCTGGATTGGTTCCTGTTGGGTCCCAAAGACTTTTTCTGATATCAGTAGCGCTAATCTGATCATACAAGGTTGAGTTTATTGCCTTAGGGCAAACACGAATATTAGAAGAATTAAAGTTAGAAGACATGAAAGCAAAGAAAGAGTAGAAGTAAGTTGTTTGGTCGGCCTGCTGGTGCATGCCCCATATCCATTCGTTCTTTGTATAATCATTGAAACCGCTCATGTAATCTGCATTTGATAAAAGCCCGAAGCCTGCTCTGGCATCAGCAGCCATCTGAGCAGCTACTGTCCAATTTTGTTGAGCCAATGCAACCCTTGCCTTAAAACCCTTTGCAACATTTACATTAATATGGGATTTATTTAGGCGGGTGTATCCTGCTAACGAGGCTATTGCATCATCCAGATCTTTATTGATTTGTGTGTAAACATCGGCTACAGTAGAGCGGGGGGTAGGTGATGTAGATGGCACTAATACAATTGGAAGACCTGGTCCATCATTAGGTTTTGTTTTATCAAACCTTTCGCCAAACAATTGTATCATTTGAAAATAAGCCCAGCCTCTATATGCAAGTGCTTCACCTTTTATGGCCTTTTTATCTGCATCAGAACCTATGGCGCCATCTATATTCTGGATGATTAAATTTGCATTAGAAATGAGTGTATAATAAAATAAATAATTGAATAATGGAACTCTGCTGTTTGCATTTCTATGTGATATCCAACGATATTCTGATAAGAACCAGCCATTCGAAGATGAGGTCAATACTAAATCTTCCCCCATGGCATCCATGTAAATCATATTGGCACTTTGCCCTCCCTGATCCTGATTACTCAGCCATTGCGAATACATATATCTGTGCATACCATTCAATGCTGCCCAAGCATTTGTTGTAGTGCTAAATGCTGAGGATGTTGCTATTTGATCAGTAGGCGAGGTTTCTAAATAATCCTTTTTGCAGGATATAAGCAGCATTATTATTGATGCCGCAAGAAGTATTTTTGATTTTTGTTTCATATAAATAAATTTTAAAAAGTAAAGTTTAAACCTACTGACATTACACGGGCAACATTGTACGTATTATCTGTTGTACCAGAGAAACTGCTACCTGCACTTAAGCCTTTTCTTTTAGAAAAGAGCGCTAAGTTCTCTCCACTTACAAATATGGAAGCTGATTTTCCTTTTACTTTGGTAAGAAGTGTTTTAGGCAATGTATAAGAAAGACTGATAGAATTCACATTTAAATATGAAGCACCTATAAGCCATCTGTCTGAGGTTGCATCAAAAACCCCCGTCTTGCCATTATCCATTCTTGGCACATTGGTAATATCACCGGGCTTTTGCCAGCGTTTTAATATATCACTACTTAAAGCTGTTCCATAAGATCCTGGTGACATTAGTGATTGATACGAACCATCATAAATTTTACCTCCCACCTGATATGTTAATACAACAGAAAGTTGGAAGCCTTTATAAGTGAAAGTATTGCTTACACTACCATAATAATCAGGTGTAGAAACATCGCCTGTATAAACAAGTTTAGCATTGTTCTGATCTGTAGTAACTGTGTCTTTCGTTCCCTTATCATTATCTACCAATCTGCAAGTGGAAGCTGAATAAGTGTTGATATTGCTATATAGAGCAGCACCATCTATAGGATCCACGCCATAATAATGTTTCAGGTAAAAATCATAGATTGAATGTCCGACACTTAATTTTTTTGTGCCATTGATTATTTCAGGAATACCGTCAGGCATCTTGGTAATCTGGTTTTTAAACTTAGTCCAGTTGATATTGACATTCCAGTTAAAATCTTTCAAACGAACAACATCTACACTAAGCTGTACTTCTATACCTCTGTTATAGAGGCTACCGATATTTTTAATTACTGATAATGCTCCAGAAGAGGTTCCACCATTGGATAGTGGCTGAGGTACGCTGAAAATCAGCCCATCGGTTACCCTATTAAAATATTCAATACTTCCTGAAACTCTGTTTTTGAATAAAGAAAAGTCAACACCTAAATCAAGGCTTTTTGCAGTTTCCCAAGTTAAAGAATCATTCGCCAACGTACCTTGTACAAATCCAGGTTCAGTTGAATTGTTATATCCTAAGTTATAAAGCGCCTGATAAGGGTATAAACCAATACCGCCATCATTACCGGTAATACCATAAGAACTCCTTAGTTTTAATTGATTAATCCACTTCACATCACTCAAAAATGCTTCTTTATCTAGTCGCCATGCGGCTCCTACAGACCAGAAGTTTGCCCACCTTTGTTGTGCGGAAAATTTAGAGTTCCCATCCCGGCGTAATGAAGCGCTTAAAAAGTATTTTCCAAGGTAGTCATAATTTACTCTTGAAAGATAACTTTCAATAGTTGCTTTATCGGTAGATGAGCTCACACTGTTTGTGGTAGAAAAATTCTCCAACTCAGTAATACCATCTACAATTTGCCCTTGCTTAGATCCGTACTGGTAATTATAGATATAACTATAATTCTCATGGCCAACTAATGCACTAATATTATGATTGCCGAATTTCTTATTGAAATTCAATAACTCATTTATAGTATAGCTTGTTGTTTTAGTAGAGGTTCTTCTTGCCCTTCCGGATGGAGAGCCATCTCCCACTATCTTATTATCAAATTCCTGATATAAATAATCTTGGACATCTGCGCCAACATTAGTAGTGAATTTTAAATAAGGTGTAAAGATTACGTCAGCAAATGTTCTGGCGCTAATGTTATTTCTCTTAACATTCCGTACATTCCATAAATTTTCAGCTATGGTATGTCTTCCTGGCAAGGAAGGCCTGGCTGCATTACCTGAATTCCCAAAGTCATAATAAATTTCTCCTAAATTATTTTTTAAATAGGCACCTGTAGCGGGGTCGTGGGCATGAATCGGATAAATTGGCCCAATATATCTTGAAAAATAAAAGGGGTTTACAATTGAGGTTCCGCCAGAGGTATAACCGTTTTGAATGGTATTGATTGAACCTGAGAAATTTAATCCTGTTTTAAACCAGCTTGTGGGTTGTGCATTCACACCTATTCTTCCCGTATATCTTTTTAAGCCAGAGTTTATTTGATATCCTTCTTCATTAGTATAATTTAATGAGCCGAAATAGTCAGATTTATCAGCACCGCCACTAAATGAAAGGTTATAATCTCCTCGTTGGCCGCCCTTTGAAACTGCACCAGCCCAATCTAAATCATCTCCCCAAATCAAAGATGCATTTGGATTAATTTGTCCATTCACATCTACAATTGCTGTACTTGCAACACTGAAAGGGTTATAACCTAAAAATTGGCTTATATCATTATAAGCTGCTCCATTATATATTTGCTTGCCAATATTTGCGCCAGTAGTATAACGTGGATACAACCCTGATGCTAATTTCGCTGCATCTGCTGCTGGAATCGAGCTATTGAACTGTAGAGTATTCTTATAGGCTTCCCACATTAATGGATAATATTGATATGGGTCAACTCTGGAATATTCCGGAATACCCCTTTCTGTAAAACCATGGGTTACTTTAAAATTTAAATTATTCTGACTCTTTTTCCCTCTTTTTGTGGTAATAATAATTACGCCATTAGCGCCCCGTGATCCATATAAAGCTGTAGTAGAGGCGTCCTTTAAAGTAGAAATGGTTTCAATATCATCAGGATTGATGCTTGAAATACCAAGATCGTAAACAGTGCCATCCACCACATAAAGTGGTGAAGAACTTGCAGAATAAGAACCATAACCGCGCAGCCTTATATTAGGTGCTGAGCCAGGCTGCCCACTGGAAGACGTGGTTTGGATGCCGGGTGCTGAACCAACAATTGCATTTAGCGCATTACTTAATGGCCTTTTTTCAATATCTTTTGCATCAATTTGTGCAGAAGATCCTGTGTAATCTCCCTTCTTTACGGTGCCATAAGCAACTACAATTACTTCTTCTAAGTGATTGTTTGAAGCAGAAAGGATAACATTTAAATTTGGCGAGGTAATCTTTTTTTCCTCAGGTTTAAAATCTACGTAAG
>JAFDXH010000205.1 GCA_018268075.1 Bacteroidota bacterium
AAGAAATATGGGTTTGAGAGTAATGAAGAATTGAATGCATTCAGATATACAGATTTTTGTTTTGAAACATTTATTGAAACAGCCAAGAAAGAAAAATACTTTGCCAATACCGTCTTTGTTTTTGTAGGCGATCATGGCATCAGTGGCGATGCAGGCGATATGTTTCCGCAGGCTTGGGAAATAGATGGGCTTACTACAAGGCACGTACCTTTATTATTTTATGCCCCAGCACTTCTTGCTGCACGAAGGGTGCATACTACCTGTTCTCAAGTAGATGTATTTCCATCTGTTACCGCACTTGCAGGCATACCTTACACTAATTCTACTCTGGGGATCAATCTTTTTGATACCACTGCATCCAATAATTATTTTAAAAATATTGCCTTCTTGTTTGATCCTAATTTAAAACAAACAGGCATTGTTACAGATAAGTACGTGTTCACACACAATGTAAATGGCGGCAAGGAAGATTTTAGATCGTCGAAGGATAATGCAGTAATAGACGGGCCCGAAGCACTGCATGATAAAAAACTATTACAACAACTTACAGAAGCCTATTACCAAACTGCAAAATATTTACTTTACAATAATAAGAAGGAGAAACTACATTGAAGCCATTTGTCCTTTTAGATTTTACCTATAAAAAAAACCGGATTGATGCACTTTAAAATACCAAGGACAATACCACTTACTATTCAATGGATCATAAAATTATGGTTGATTTTTTTTGTGATATTTACAATTTTGCGAATAGCTACAGTAGTATTATTTATCCCGGCAAATGATAGTGTAGCCAATTTGTTTCCTTCCTTTTGGCTGGGTTTTTTATACGATGCTAAGTGGATAGCCCTATTGCTTTTGCCAATAGCCCTTTTATCTGTTTATCCAAGATTTTCACCATTTTTTAGCGAGAGAAATAAAAGATTATGGTCCTACTATCTTGCCTTTGTCACCTTGTTTGTTTTATTTTTTTATGGCGCCGACTTTGGTAATTTTAGCTATAACCATACACGCATCAATGCAAGTGCGCTAAACTTTGCCGAAGATCCTGGTATATCTTTTAGAATGCTTTGGCAGAGTTATCCGATGGTATGGATATTTCTGGCGCTGATTGTTTCTGTCATTTTATTATTTGCACTTTTTAAAAGAACTCACGTAAGAACTACCAGAAATAATTCTCAAGAAAATATAGTATATCGCAAAAGATGGCATGCCGTTACTATTGTTTTTTTATTATGGTGTATTTATGGGTTGTTTTGTATCACACCGCTTAAATGGAAGGATGCGTTTCAACTCAATGATAATTTTAAATCCTATGTTGCATTAAATCCGTTACAAAATTTTTTCACAACCCTCAGATTCAGAAGCCCCTCTTTTGAAGATTCAGAAGCAAAAGCCAACTATCAGGTGATTGCAGATTTTTTGCAACTTGATACCAAAACCCGAGGAGAAAAAAATTATACCAGAACAATGCAGCCGCATAGTCATAGTTTGGAAAGCAGGCCCAATGTGGTTTTGGTGATTTGCGAGAGCTTTAGCATGTATAAGAGCAGTATGAGTGGCAACCCATTGAACGCTACCCCATTTTTTAAAAGTATGTGCGACAGCGGCTTATTTTTCAATCATTGTTTCACTCCTACTTTTGGTACGGCACGGGGTGTTTTTGCCACCATTACCGGCATACCAGATGTGCAGCTTTCTAAATTTTCTACAAGAAATCCATCCGCAATCAACCAACGCACGATTATCAATGATTTTGAAGATTATGATAAATATTATTTTCTGGGCGGTAGTGGAGAGTTCAATAATTTTCAGGGACTAATACATAATATAAATGGGGTAAAAATTTTTCAGGAAGGGTCATTTACATCGCCTATTGTAAATGTATGGGGCATTAGTGATAAAGATCTATTCATAGAGGCAGGAAGCCATTTATCCAAAGAAAAAAAGCCATTTTTTGCTGTAATACAAACCGCAGATAATCACCGGCCATATACTATTCCCGCAGAGGATAGTGATTTTGAAAGAAGGATCGTTCCAGATGATTCCTTGAAAAAATATGGCTTTGAATCATTGAAAGAGTTTCAGGCATTCTGCTATACAGATTATACATTTAAAAAATTAATTCAAAAGGCTAAAGAAGAGAATTGGTTTAATAACACACTTTTTGTTTTTGTAGGCGATCATGGTGTAGAAGGTGAAACTTCTGCCATTTACAAAGGCGATACTGCTAATCTGAGCAGGCTTACAGATGAGCATGTGCCTTTGCTGTTTTATGCGCCGGAATTGCTTTCGCCTCAATTGCGAACTGAGGTAGTTTCGCAAATAGATGTATTACCTACCATAGCAGGAATGATGCATGACTCTTATTCAAATACCACGCTAGGTCGCGATCTTTTAAATTCACGTGGAAAGCAGGACGCAGCCTTTATTATTCATCACGATGAAGGAAATATTGGAATAGTAACCAATGATTTTTACTTTGTAAAAAACCTACAGATATCTAAAGAAGAACTGTTGCCGCTAAGAAGTTCGGCATTTGAGATAAGTAAAGAAAAAAGAGACTCCATAAAAAATGCGCTCTCTACACTCACTACGGCAATCTATGAAACAGCAAAATGGATGCTGGTGAATAACCGGCAGGAAAAATATTGATCCATATCATTTTGCCAGCGATAAGTATCCTATCGCATTTTATTTTTTTTCGAAAGCTTTATTAATTATCCGGGTACATTTAATATTGTTTTTTCTTCCAAATTATTTTTCTTTCTGCTTAATATTAATTTAAGTAAAACCGGTCCAGTAGTGATGAGTACAATGCCAATTACTATTTTCTCCAGATGATCTTTAGCCCAGGCATTTTCGCCCAATAAAAACCCTGCTGAAACAATGCTGGTTACCCATAAAAAACTTCCAATAATGTTATAGAATGAAAATTTTGAAGAGTTCATTCTTACCATGCCGGCCACGATGGGAGCAAAGGTTCTGATTACAGGTAGAAAACGTGCTATAATGATGGCGCCGCCACCCTTCTTAGCATAAAAGGCTTCAGCCTGAATCAGGTATTTTCTTTTGAAAAGCCATCGGTCTTTACTAAACAGCACATCCGATTTTTTTCCTAACCAGTAGCCTAAAAAATTGCCCAATACCCCTGCAAAAGTGATTAAGCCTATCCAAAAAACCAGATTTACCAATGGATCTGCAAATGGCGATAAGGTATTTGCTATGATCATTCCTGCTATAAATAGTAAGGAATCGCCTGGTAAAAAAAATCCGAAAAATAATCCTGTTTCAATAAACACGATCAAAGCTACAATGTATAATCCACCATGTTGAACTATCCATTCAGGGTTCAATAAATTTTGAAGAAATTCTAAAATTGGTTCCATTTAAACAAAACATTTTTGATATAAATAATTTATCTGGGTATAAAGTGGAAAATGCTTTTCAATATGCCGATGCAGCACATAAATAAATTCTAAAAATTTTATTGAAAATTATTTTCTGTAAGGGTGCAATAATACTTTGCCCTTCAAATAGATTGCGGCTAAAATGAAATATTAAAAAAGCGTGCAGCGGAATAATAATAGATAATAACCCGGAATAGGTAAATTATAATAGGGTCTAATATTAAAAGAAGAAATATTTTGCATACAGCCCTCTCCGGTATTGAAATCCACTCTTTCGATACTGCTATGGTTTAGAACCATGCCTGAACGCTGTACTGTGGTGCAGGCAATAGTTTCAGCATCAAATTTGCTCTCAGGCAATGCTGAATTATTTACATCATGCTCAGGTAATAAGGGAGATGATTGAATATTATTTTCTGCTTGAATTTTCAGTGATGGCGATGCAATGCAGATGGTATTCAAAAATAGAAAGGTGATAGCGAATACGCTTTTGGTAAAACTGATATGGATGCTACGGCCCATTATGCTATTATCATTATTTCGGACAAATATATTAGAAAAATATACGGGCAAATGTTATTGTTTTAATAAACCTATATGTATAAATACCTAAAAATAAACAGCAATAAAAAAATTGTATTTATTTGAAAAAGCTGTGTTCAAGCATTAAGTGCATAACTTTAGTTTTAATAAAAGTAATTTCTGATTCTAATATTAATATTCATGAAACATTTTTTCAAGATTATTCCCCTTCTGGTTTTTGTTTATTTTTTTTCCTGCGTACATGGGAATGAGAAATCGAACACCAACGATGATCTTGCGGCATTTAGTGCAGATAGTATGAAGCACGACCTTGCAATTATTGCATCAGATTCTTTTTTGGGAAGAAAACCTTTTACAGAGGGTGAAACCAAAACGATTAATTATTTACAAGCAAGGTATAAGGAAATAGGATTAGAGCCCGGCAATGGTCAAAGCTATCTGGAGCCAGTTCCATTGGTGAGTGTGAAGGCAACGGCTGCACCATTCATGGATGTTAAGTCTGACAATAATAATTTTAAATTAAAAGCATTTGACAATTATGTAATATGGACTGATAAAACAGATAGCAGCATTTCTTTAGAAAATACCCCACTGGTTTTTGTAGGGTATGGCGTAGTAGCTCCAGAATATAATTGGAACGATTATGCAGGATTAGATGTAAAGGGGAAAGTGGTTTTGGTAATGGTGAATGATCCGGGTTTTTGGGTAGGCGATACCACTTTATTTAAAGGCAATGCCATGACCTATTACGGCCGTTGGACATACAAGTTTGAAGAGGCCGCAAGGCAAGGCGCAAAAGGTTGCCTGGTAATTCACAATACCAAAGCGGCAAGCTATCCATTCAGTGTTTTGCAAAATAGTTTTAATACTTCCAGATTAATATTGGATGACCGTGGAAAGAATAAAAAAAATTGTGATGTGATTGGATGGATTACAGAGCCAACAGTCAATAGATTATTTAAGGCAGCAGGATACGATTCTACACTTTTGGTAAAAGCAAATACAAGGGGCTTTAAAGGTATTCCGCTCAATCTTCAGGTATCTACCTCTATGAAAGTGAAAACTACTTACAATAAATCTTTTAATGTAATAGGAAAAATTACCGGTAGCAAGCATCCCGATCAAGTGGTAATATATACAGCTCATTGGGATCATTTTGGCATTGTACGACCAGACTCAACTGGTGATAGTATATATAATGGTGCCATAGATGATGGTACAGGCACTGCTGGGCTATTGGAAATGGCACGTGCATTTAAGAAAATGAAAATCAAGCCGGAAAGAACCGTTATTTTCTTGTGTGTTACCTCAGAAGAGCAAGGGTTGCTTGGGTCGAAATATTATGTAGAAAATCCGCTATACCCTATGGATAGCACAGTAGCAGATATTAATATGGATATTATGATGCCTTATGGTAAAACCAATGACATAGTAGTGGTAGGAGAAGGGCAAAGCGACCTTGAAGATTATTTAAAATCAGAAATTGAAAAAACGGGCGGCTATATTTCCTTTGATTCCCATGCAGAGGCGGGTATGTATTATAGGTCAGATCATTTCAATTTTGCAAAGGCCGGCGTTCCTTCATTATATACCAATTCAGGAATTGATTTAGTAGGCAAGGGAAAAGCAGAAGGATTGAGGCTTAAAAATTATTACAATGATTTTGTTTACCACCACGCTTCCGACAATTATGATTCCTCATGGACGATGGAAGGAGCAATCCGTGATTTGAAATTGCTATTCTCCGTAGGCAAGCGCCTTGCTTTTGAAGATACTTGGCCCCAATGGAAATCAGGTTCGGAGTTTAAATCAATCCGGGAAGGGAAAAAATAAAGGCTTTTTATTCTTCTTCATATTGTTCATGCTCTTCAGGATTGTAGGCAGCCTTCAATTCATTCAATTTTTTCTTTCCGTAGGCAAATCTTGTAATAAAAACATACAAAACAGGTACTATGAATATGGCAAGGGAGGTAGCCGTCAACATGCCTCCAAATACTGTCCACCCAATAGTTTTGCGCGACTCAGATGCCGCGCCTGTTGCAAATGCAAGTGGCAATACACCCAGGATGAATGCCAGCGACGTCATAACGATAGGGCGCAAACGCAATTTTACTGCAGCAATAGTGGCTTTGATAAGATCCATACCACTGTCCACTCTTTCTTTTGCAAATTCTACAATTAGAATCGCATTTTTGGCAGCAAGGCCTATCAAAGTAATCAAACCAATCTGTGCATAAATATTATTAGAGATATTGGGTAAAAAGGTTAACACAATAATAGACCCTAATGCCCCAATGGGTACTGCAAATAGCACAGAAAAAGGTACAGACCAGCTTTCATATAATGCTGCAAGAAATAAAAACACAAATACAAGAGAAACACCAAAAATCAACCCGGTTTTATTTCCAGCCTTTATTTCTTCTAAAGACATTCCTGAAAATTCATACCCATAACCGGCGGGTAAAAATTTTGCAGCAGTTTCTTCCAATGCTGTGATAGCCTGGCCACTACTGTATCCGGGATTAGTACTTCCGTTAATTTCTATGGATCGGTTCACATTATAGTGCGATATCAAAGCAGGATTCTCTATTACCTTGGAGGTGATTAATGAACTTAAAGGAATCATATTGCCCAGATTATTTCTCACATAGTACTTTCCAATCTCGCTTAGCGAAGAGCGATATGTGCTATCAGCCTGCGTTACCACCCTAAAGTTTCTTCCATACAATGTAAATTGATTCACATAGGAACTGCCCAGCAAAGTAGAAAGCGTATTATAAACATCAGAAACATCAACACCTAACTGCCTTGATTTTTCACGATCTACATCTACCTTATAGCTGGGTGTATTGCTTGTAAAAAAAGTAAAAGCTTTGCTTATTTCAGGACGCTTATTTACCTCTGCCAGAAAATTTTTGGCTACTTGGTTAAATTTTTGAATATCATCTGTGCTCGTTGTTTGCTCCAGTTCAAAAGTAAATCCTGCGGTACGCCCCAAACCTGGGACAGGTGGTGGTGCTATGGGCAGCACCCTGGCTTCTTTAATATCAGCAGTTTTTTCTTGAATCTTTCTCATCACACTCAATTCATCTTGATCTTTTCCTTTCCGTTGATCCCAGGGCTTTAGCATCACCCACATGGTGCCTACATTAGGTTTATTAGATCCCTGAATCACATTGAACCCGGCAAGGCCGCCTACTACAGAAACTTCAGGAATTGACTTGATGCGTGCCACCAAATCCTTGAGCATCGTATAACTCCTTTCAGTAGAGGTAGCCTCAGGCATTTCATAAGTTACCAATAAACTACCCTCATCTTCTTGAGGAATAAATCCAGTTGGTTTCTTTTCAAAGAGTATAAACAATGCAATAAAGATGGCCACCAATAGCGTAAGGACATACGGAGTCTTTTTAATCCAAAGCACTACGCCTCTTGTATAAGAATTGGTAATTTTACCAAAGCGGCCATTAAAGGCTACAAAGAATTTTTCTAAAAAATTTTTCTTTTCCTTTTCACCCTTAGAATGCCTTAATAAAAGAGAACATAGAGCGGGGGTAAGCGATAGTGCTACAAAGGCTGAAATAATTACTGACACAGCTATCGTAATTGCAAATTGCTGGTATAGCCTGCCCACAATGCCCGGAATAAAACCAACCGGTACAAATACCGCAGCAAGGATTAATGCAATGGCCACTACAGGCCCGGAGATATCCTTCATGGCTCTACGGGTAGCTTCTTTGGCCGATAAATTATATTTATCAATATAATGTTGTGCTGCCTCTACCACTATGATAGCATCATCTACGACGATACCAATGGCGAGTATAAACGCAAATAAAGTAAGGGTATTAATAGTAAAATTAAAAAGTACAAAAAATGTAAATGTTCCTATAAGAGAAACCGGAATAGCTAATACAGGAATTAATGTAGCACGCCAATCCTGAAGAAATAAAAATACCACCAACACTACCAGAATCAGCGCTTCAATGAGTGTAAAAACCACTTCTTTAATAGAAGCCTGCACTACCGAAACCGTCTCACTGGGGATCAAATAATCCATATCATTTGGAAAAGTTTTCTTTAATTCTTTCAGCGTTTTGAGTATGCCTTCATAGGTAGCTAATGTGTTGGCATCAGGTGTTTGATAAATAATAAGGTAGGTGGCAGGCATTCCATTTACTGTAGAATTATGGCCATAATTAAATTTGCCCAATTCTACTCTGGCAATGTCTTTCATGTACACTATACTTCCTGTGGCGGGGTTATTACGAACAATTATATTTTCAAATTGCTCTACAGTATTGAGGCGGCTATTGGTCAATACATTGTATTCAAAACTCTGCTGGCCTGGCTGAGGTAAGCCGCCAATAGTACCGGGCGCCACTTGTATATTCTGGTCGTTTATGGCTGCACTCACATCTGCCGGCGTGATTTTTAAAGCAGCAAGCTTTTCCGGATTGAGCCAGATACGCATGCTAAAATCATCGCCATGAGAATCAATATCACCTACGCCCTTCACACGCTTTAGGGCATCTTGTACATGTATGTTTACATAATTGCCAATAAAACTGGAGCTATGTGTGCCATGTGGTGAATAAAAAGCAAAAATGGCTAATGCACTGGGATTGCGCTTTCGCACCGTTATTCCCAATCTTTTTACTTCATCTGGCAATGAAGGTAAAGCTACATTTACTCTGTTTTGTACATCCACAGTGGCTATGTCAATATCTGTTCCTACATCAAACACAACATTAATACTACTCTGCCCACTTGAGGTACTTCCGCTTGTAATATAGGTCATGCCTGGCGATCCGTTTATCTGGGTCTCCATTGGTGTGGTGGTAGTTTGCTCTACAGTTCCGGCATCTGCTCCGATAAAACTACCCGACACAGAAACAGTTGGCGGCGAAATATTAGGATACTTAGCCACTGGTAAGTTTATTAAGGAAATGATTCCCACCAGAACAATTACAATTGATATTACAATTGCGGTAACTGGGCGTTTTATAAAAGTTTCTGCGATCATATTTTACATTCCCAACTTTTTTAAAAGAGCACTTTTTTAAAGTAAGAAAACCTATTTTTTTTATACAATAATTTAATAAACCGTTTTGAAAAGCGGCCTACCAGATTACTCTTCTTTTTATTTTGTACTATCAGAAGATATCTTTACCAACGAGCCTTCATGCAGATTTTGCACGCCTTCTACTACGATTTTTTCTCCGGCCTTCAATCCATACTTTATAATGATGTTTCCGCCAATGGCTTGTCCTGGCAGCACTTTTCTTTGGTTCACTTTCGAACTATCGCCTAATACATATACAAAGTATTCACCCAGTAATTCTGTCAAAGCTTTATTAGGAATCATGATTGAATTTTTGGGCGAATTATTTTTGACTCTTACAGTAGTATTCATGCCGGGTTTTAATAAATCCTTATCATTTTTAAAAACCAACCTTACTCTTATCGTTCCTGTTTGTGGATCTACGGCTCTGTCTATTAAACTAATGTTACCGGCGTAGGGGTACACTTCATCACCAAATGCAATGGTAAAAATGGAGTCGGTTAAATTGTTTTTATCCTGCTGCAATTCTCCAAAGCGAAATATATTTTTTTGATCTACATTAAAATCTACAGCAATGGGATTATTTGTAGAAACAGTATTTAACACTGTTTGCCCTGCTACTACAGAAGTACCTTTCTTTACCTGTGAAATACCAATGGTGCCGGTTAATGGCGAATATATTGTGGTGAATTGAACATTAGAATGCAGGCTTGCTACATTAGCCTTTGCGGCTGCCACTTGTTTTTGCATTACGATTAAGTTTGCATTTGCATAGTCCACTTGTTGTTTTGCGATCGCATCATTTTTTAGCAACTCATTATACCTGTTAGCATCTTGTTGTGCTTTTACCAAATTGGCTTCCTGTACTTGCAAATCTGCTACAGCCTGGCCATAATTGGCTTTGTATATCTGTGCATCTATGGAATAAAGGCGTTGCCCCTTTGTTACTTTTTGTCCATCCTTAAAATAAATACCGGTAATATATCCGGTTACCTGTGGGGTAAGGCTTATCTGATCTAAGGCATTCACTGTGCCCGGATATTCGTCATTAAATACAGCATCAGCTACGGCCGCTGTTTCTATTGTTACGGGTACAGCAGGTGGTGGCCCTTGCTGCTGTTGAGCATTCTTTGTGCCGCAGGCGGCTAATAAAATAGTAAGGGCAAAAATGAACAGCCTATTTATATTTTTTAATTTCATATTTTTTTATTTAAAAACTAATGCTTCCAAGTGCCTGCTCTACATCTATTTTGCTTGACAGTACCTGATACAAAGCATTGTAGTAATTAATCTGTGCTGTACGCAAATCTGATTCAGCTATTACCACATCCAAAAAAGCCTTTACTCCTGAGCGGTATTGCAATTGAATTACCTGATACACATCATTTGCCAAATGAAGATTTTCCTTTAGGTTTAAAAAATTATATAGATTACTCTTATAGGAAGCCATTGCATTTTCAAATTGGGTGTTAATGCTATTTTGCTGGCTCTTTATATCATTCTCCACCTGTGTTATTTGCAGTTCGGCAGTTTTTATCTGGTACAATCTTTTATTTCCTTGAAAGAGAGGCACCGATAGCGTAATGCCTGCGAATGAATTAGGATATACTGCACTGTATAATTTAGAAAATTGATTGTTCAGGAAGTTTAGATTATAATTTCCAAAGGCAGAGATGGTAGGCAGAAAACTCCATTTATAATACTGCAAATTAAATTGCTGTAATTTTTTTTGTGTTTCTAATTGTTGAATCTCTATTCTGTTATTGTAGTTTACCAGTTGCAGCGTATCAATATAAATATCTTTCTCCATCTGAGTAGTATCATAGGCCAGGCTTATTTTCTGGGCAGAGGGATATCCCATTAATTGCTGTAGGTAGGCATTTTTTGCTTTCAGCGATTCCTGAGTAAAAACTTTTTGTGCTTTGGAATTATTCAATGCTATCTGTGCACGTTCATAATCGGTTTTATCTACTATGCCCGCTTTGTATTGGTAAAAGGCATCTTTGAAACTGCGTTCATTTCTCAATATGTCTTGTTCATTCACGCTTAGTTGTTGCCGAGCCAAAATTAAATTGTAAAAGGCCTTGCTTACGGCTACTGCAAGGTTTATTTTTTGATTTTGAGTAATTTCTATGGTAGATTTTCTGATATCATTTGCTGTTCGGGAAGCAAGTAGTGCATCCTTGTTAAAAATATTTTGAGTAACGCCTATGTTAGCGCCTGAAGTGTTATATGTTCCAGAATGCGAAAGGTTCCCATTGAAATTATTGGTAGGTAATTGAAAATTGTGCTGAAGATTATAAGTAAAATTTACCTGAGGATACCAATCGGCCAATTTGCTTTTTATAGATGACTCTGTAATTTGCTCATTAATTTTTGCATTTAAAATATCCGGATTATGGTTGATGGCATAATGGATACAATTTTCTAAAGTAGCATTATTTAAAATGAATGAACTGGTGTCTGATTGGGCTTTCAAACCAAAAGGAAGTATAGCAAGTATAAAAATACAGATTGCAATATGCGCCACACCTTTCATTGATTCTTTTATTTCCCGATTCATTCTTAACCACTGAGTTTTAAGCATCGAACCCATTGCTATCATTAAAGATTTTACTTCAATTCAAATCATTTTCCCTGAAATATTTAATATCTGTCAAATAATTTGTGATTCTGCTTTCAGAGTTCCACAAGGTAAAAATAAAAAAAATGACAGGTAGCAAATATTATTACCGTTCATATAAATCTGCAAAAGAATGACAAGAAATTATTTGAACTGCCGGCCACCCTACTACTGGGCGAGTTTTAGACTCATCTATAATTCAGTTGGGTACAAGGGATTGCCTGTAATTGTTGCAGAACTGCATGAAATGAATGTAAATGTTTCAGAAAACTCCAATTTGACCAACTCAATTTTTATTCATTTTCAAACATCATCTTTTTCATTTTTGCATCATGGCCATAGATATCATCACGAAAGTTTAGGGTGCCATCTTTGGTTACCCATGCAGTAAAATAAACTATGTAAACCGGAATTTTTTCTTTTAATTTCACCCAGGTATTTTTACCGCCCTTCACCATCATTTCATGAATTTTTGATGTAGGCCAATCAGCATTGTCGCTCAGGAGATAATCAGCAAGCTCTTCAGGCTTACTTAGCCTAATACACCCATGGCTAAAGGCTCGGTCTGTAAGATCAAACAATGTTTTGGCCGGCGTATCATGAAAGTAAATATTGTAATTATTGGGAAAAATAAATTTCACTCTGCCCAAAGAGTTCTTTGCACCGGGCTTTTGCCTTATTACTGGTAGCCCATTACTGTATCCTGTTTGCTCCATATTGTTTCTGCTCAGGTAATTTTTATTACGTTGCATTGCAGGCAATATTTCATTCTTTACAATACTCTCAGGCACATTCCAGTAGGGATTGAACACAATATATTGAAGTGAATCAGTAAAAATTACGGTATTATGTCCGGCCTTACCTACTACTATTTTCATACTGAACTCTTGATGCCCGCTTTTAAACACATGTAAACTGAACTCAGGGATATTAGCCACCAGCCTGGTCCCGCTACTTTCATTAGGCATCCATTTCAGGCGCTCCATATTGATAAGTATTTGCTCTATTCTATCTTTTACCGAAATATTTAATTGGTCTGCCACTCCCCTGCCCAATACCCCATCGGCGGTTAGGCCCAATCTTTCCTGAATGTGTTGTAACCCTGATTTTAGTTGCGCTGTAAAAACAAGGGAAGTGTCGTCAGCCAAATAATCACCTGTGATGCGTAAACGCTTTTTTAGAGCTGCTATTACTTCTCCTGAATCACCAACCTTATAAATTCTATTTTTTAATATGATAGAATCCCACCCACCCTTCTTGTCAATAGCATAATAAGCAATTAGTTTATTTTTCAACAAAGGGTAAAAGCGGTTTACCGGCTCCCAGTTTTCCAGCTTTGTCCCATTTTGTGCTATAAGAGAATCTAATAAAGCTACTGCATCAATCTTTTTCTTAGGGATATGCCATTGCAATTGTGAAGGGTCTATGGTGCCTTCATATTCTTCCTTTGTAAATTTAAAAAAATGCCGCGTAAGGCGCAGTTCAGTTTCTGTAGTTTCTGCCGGTGATAATACAAGGTGGTCATCATTTAACAAGGAGTCCATTCTGGCATGCAATTCCTTTGCATACTGTGTGGTATCTATATCCGCCTTTATATAGGTATTGTGCAAGTTGTAAAAGGCTCGTGCCTGCTCTGTAAGGCCATCAGTACTGAACCATACAAAATGATAATTCCTGCTTTTATAAAAATCGCGCATTTTCGTTGCCATTGCAGTATCAATATCATATTTTGAAATATAACTTTCAAGGGTAGCGCTATCCAGCACCAGCGAAGAGTAAGCATTGGCTGTAGTAATAGTAGTATCTCTTTTTATAATATGGGTATTCGTCTTGTTGGTAGAATTTCCACAACCGGTAATGACTAAAATTACCATCGTGATTGTAAAAAAAAATTCTTTGGAAGTTAAAATGTATTTGTTCATTTATGGCCAGTATTATTGTCGCCTAATTTACTTTAAAAAATTAAATTGAATGTCTAAATAGATTCTATTTATAGCTCTTACTGCATAAAAGCACTAATTCTTGTTAAATAATATTTTATGAAAATATATTTCTGCCATCTTTGTATTATAGCCTTAGATTACATGGGTTTTTTCAATACATAAATACAAGATGAAGCTTGTTCTGTTTAAATTAAGACTGCACCAACTAAAACGCCAGATCAATAATCTTGGCTTTGGCTATACACTGATTGCTATGATTATTTTAGCAATAATTATCACCATAGTATTTTCAAAATTTCATTCAAAAACCGATTCAATATTAATATCAATTATCATTTCTTTCATTGTTTTATCTATCCATATTTCCAGAAAAGATAAAATATTTATTTACAGGCAAATGGATCACCCGGCTCTGAATATCTTTTCAGAATATATGATTTTTTCACTACCCTTAACGCTACCTGCCTTGTTTACCACGCATTGGTATTATTTCTTTGCATTTATTCCAGTTTTTTTTATTTGCGCATTGCTCAGGGTTTCCATCAGGCATCGAACTATTTTACCACATCTCTCAAAGGTCATTTCGGCAAAAAATTTTGAGTGGCTAAGTGGAATAAGAAAAAATTTGGGCGCCGTTTTAATTCTGTTGCTGTTAGCATTTGCTACAAGTTGGCTTAAAATTGTTCCATTAATATTTTCATGGCTTTTTATCACTACACTTATGGCCTTTTATCAGGAGGGCGAATCATTACAAATATTATTTTCTTCAACATATACTCCGCGCCAATTTCTATGGCACAAAGTAAAATACGGCATAGCCATAGTGCTGTTTCTGTTGATACCGGTAATAGTGGTAAATATTATTTTTCATCCTGAATTGCTGCTCCTGGACTGCGCTTTCCTGGTGATGCAATTGACCATGGTGGTGTTCACTATTTTGTTTAAATACACCACCTATGTGCCTAATGAGGTCAATAGAGGAAATTCTACTTTGCTGGCAATGCTTAGCATTTCTTCACTTGTGCCATATACATTCCCGCTTCCACTATTGTTGTGCATCAGAAATTATAGTAAAGCAGTAAAAAACTTAAATTTTTATTTCAATGGTCAGCATACAGCAGCTTACTAAAATCCTTGACGGCAAAACAGTATTGAACATACCGCAACATAATTTTGCCAGTGGGCAAGTACACGGTATAGTAGGCTTAAACGGTGCAGGAAAAACCACTTTTTTCAACATACTCTCTACATTTTTAAAAGCTGATAGCGGTAAAATATTATTTGAGGAAAATGAAATATTGCGAAATAGTATTGCCTATCTGGAAACAGTTAATTTCTTTTTTAGCAATATCACCGGCAGAGAATACCTGGATATTTTTCCGATGACCAATAAGAATTTTAATCTCAATAATTTTAATGAATTGCTGCAACTGCCGCTTGATGAAATAACGGAAACCTACTCTACAGGCATGAAGAAAAAGCTGGCACTAATGGCCATTATCAAACAAGAGAAACCGCTCTATATTTTTGACGAACCCTTTAATGGGCTGGATCTTGAGACCAATAAAGTATTAGAGTTCATCATTAAAATTTTAAAAAATAAGGGGAAAACAATCTTCATTTCGTCTCACATACTATCGCCATTAATTACTATGTGCGACGAAATACATCTATTGCAGGCCGGCACTTTTAGGTCAAGTTATCAAAAGGAAACTTTCTGCAACATTGAGCACGACCTGTTCCAAAACCTGAATGCACAAGCCAATGAGATACTTGGTAAGTCATTTTAAAAAAGGCTTGTAACTGACTGATGATTGCTATCGGCAACATCCGATTAGCTAATTAATTTTCATTTTTGCCTTCCCCCTCAAATATTAAAGTATTTATAAACCTCTCAATAAAATTGTGCCTCGTCACCATTTTATAAATAACTTTAAGAAAAATTATCATGATTAAAAATTTACACCTCAGAATTTTAGCCTGTGTGGTATTTTTTACCATGAATGCCGCTGCACAAACCCCTTCAAAATCTGACCATCCGCTTTTAGATAAATACTACCCCGACCTGAATAGAAAAAAAGATACCTTACCTGCACCCGCAGCATTTCCTTCTGTAAAAACTACTGCACCCACCGTAGGCGCTTCTAAGAGTGTGGTATCGCCTGCTACAGTAGTAGCGCCCAAGGTTCAAAATGAAATAGTGGAGAGTGTACCTCCTACCTCTAAAGACACTACAAATATTCAACCCACTCTAAAGGCCTCTACCTCATTGCCTTCGGCAAGCACAATAGCGCAACAAAAAGTACCTGTGGTGAATATTCCGCCTCAGCAAAAGGTACAACCGCCACTTATCAGCAGGCCTGAAGGAGAGATTTATCGCCCTACCCGCCTCGGCAGCAGTTCGCCATTGTACGACACTTATGATAAAAATAAAAAAGGGGCCGGCTCTGTTACTACCAGCCCCAAAGGGTAAATAGGTGATTGCAATATTTTCTTACACCAATTAATTATCAGGCGTACAATTCTTCCTGTAGCGCAGCAATGCGAGCATCTTCTAAATATTCATCATAAGTACAAAGGCGGTCAATAATGCCTTTGGGTGTAATCTCTATAATTCTGTTGGCGGTAGTTTGCATAAATTGATGATCATGTGTTGTCATTAATACTATGCCCGGAAAATTAATCATGCCATCATTAAATGCAGTAATGCTCTCAAGATCCAGATGGTTGGTAGGCTCGTCCAATATTACTACGTTTGGATTTTGCAGCATCATGCGGCTTATCATACACCTTACTTTTTCGCCCCCGCTCAATACATTTATTTTCTTCAATATTTCATCGCCACTAAAAAGCATTTTTCCTAAAAAGCCTCTTAAAAAGTCTTCATCTACATCTGTATAATGATCTGGCACATACTGCCGCAGCCAATCCAGCAAGGTGAGCTGACCAGTAAAAAATTCAGAATTATCATTGGGCAGGTAAGCTGTGGTAATGGTAGTACCCCACTCAAATATACCGGCATCTGCTTGCATCCTTTTATTAATTACTTCAAAAAAGGCAGTAAGCGCCACAGGGTCTTTGCCAAGAAAAGCAATTTTTTGCCCCTTTACTATATCAAAGTTTACATTGCCAAATAAAGTGCGCCCATCAAGGCTTTTGCTCAGTTTTTGCACATTCAAAATCTGATTGCCGGGTTCTCTTTCTGGTTTAAAAATAATACCCGGATATTTCCTATTGCTCGGCGTAATATCTTCAAATACCAATTTGTCGAGCGCTTTCTTTCTGGAGGTAGCCTGCTTGCTTTTAGAAGCATTGGCACTAAAGCGCGCAATAAATTCCAATAAATCCTTTTTCTTCTCTTCCTGCTTTTTATTCTTGTCGCTTGCCTGCCGCGCTGCAAGTTGGCTACTCTCGTACCAGAATGTATAGTTGCCGGTATAAATTTTAATTTTCATTTTGTCCACATCGGCTACGTGGGTACATACTGCATCTAAAAAATGCCGGTCGTGGCTCACTACCAATACAATATTCTGATAATCTGCCAGAAAGTTTTCTAGCCATGATATAGTGCTTACATCCAGATTATTGGTAGGCTCATCTAATAATAAAATATCGGGATTGCCAAACAGCGCCTGCGCCAGCAAAATCCGCACTTTCATATTAGCGGCTATATCTTTCATCAAAAGTTGATGCACATCATCAGGCACTCCTAACTCGTTTAATAATGTAGCCGCATCGCTTTCGGCAGTGTAGCCGCCCATTTCGCCAAATTCTGCCTCAAGGTGGCCGGCGCGCATACCATCTTCTTCAGAAAAATCTTCTTTCATGTAAATAGCATCTTTCTCTAACATGGTATCCCACATTTTCTTATGCCCCATCATTACTGTTTGAAGTGCTGTTACCTCGTCAAACTCAAACTGGTCTTGCTTTAGCACAGCCATACGCTCGCCGGGTGTGATAGATACAGCGCCCTTGTTGGGGTCTATTTCACCACTTATTATCTTAAGGAAAGTAGATTTGCCTGCACCATTGGCACCGATGATACCATAACAATTCCCTTTTACAAAACTGAGGTTTACTTCATCAAAGAGTACCCGCTTTCCGTAGGCGAGCGTTACATTATTTACACTAATCATATTCGGATTTTTTTAAAGAGCCGCAAAAGTAACAATTCAAAAAGTAAAAATGGAATGTGAAAAGTGAAAAAAGGGCTGAAACAGCCTATTAGGGCTATTAGTTTGTAAATAATCTGCAGATACCTACATTTTTTCTCATTTTCCGGCACTTTACGGTCAGATTACTTATGCTCAATAGTGCCACAGGCTACGCAACTGCATTCTGTATTTATTTGAAGAATATACGCATTTTAATATTTTCAAAATTCTTCATCAAGTACATAAAACGTATTTTCGCGCCATGTCATTTCAATTTTTGATAGAGTCTGCCGTAATCAAGAGTTTGGCGGAATTATATGGGCTAAATGCCTCGAATAAGGATTTTCAGATTAATGAAACCAAGACGGAATTTTCAGGTGATTACACCATCGTTCTTTTTGCCTTGGTAAAAAATTTAAAAAAATCGCCGGAAGCTCTTGGCCAGCAATTAGGCGAGCATTTATTACTAACAAATGAACACCTTTTTGCTTCGTTTAATGTAATAAAGGGATTTTTAAATCTCGTGTTGGCTGATGCACCCTTGCTTCATATTTTAGAAAGCAATTACCAGAACATCCACTTTGGCAAAAAACCTGCAACCCACAAAAAAGTGATGGTGGAATATTCATCGCCTAATACCAATAAGCCACTGCATTTGGGTCATTTGCGCAATAATTTTTTAGGATGGAGTGTAGCAGAAATATTAAAAGCCAATGGACATGAAGTGATTAAAACTGCTGTGGTAAACGATCGCGGCATTCACATTTGCAAAAGTATGCTGGCATGGGAGCTTTATGCCAATGGCGCCACTCCCGAATCGGCCAATGAAAAGGGCGATCATTTTGTAGGCGATTATTATGTAAAATTTAATGACGAATACCTGCAGGAAATAGCCACACTAAAGGATACCGGCATGGCAGAGGAAGTGGCCAAAAAGGAAGCCCCTATCATGAAAAAAACCCAGCAGATGCTGCTCGATTGGGAAGAAGGAAATAAAGAAGTAAGGGCGCTTTGGCAAAAAATGAATGGATGGGTATATGATGGGTTTGAAAAAACGTATAAAAAAATAGGAAGCGACTTTGACCATACTTTTTATGAAAGCGAAACCTATTTGTTAGGAAAAGATTTTGTAAAAGAAGGATTGCAAAAAAATATTTTGTATAAGAAAGATGATGGCAGTGTATGGATAGACTTAACAGCAGAAGGCCTTGATGAAAAACTGGTACTGCGTGCTGATGGCACCTCTGTTTACATTACTCAAGACATAGGCCTGGCCAAAGAAAAGTTTGAAAATTATCACCTCGATCAGAGCATATATGTAATAGGTGATGAGCAATTGTACCACATGAAGGTGCTAAAGGAAATCTTACGCAAACTGGGCTTACCTTTTGCCGATGAGGTGCATCACCTGAGCTATGGTATGGTAGAACTTACCTCCGGCAAAATGAAAAGCCGCGAAGGCACCGTGGTGGATGCAGACGACCTAATACAAGAAATGGAAACTACCGCAGCGCAGCATACAATGGAATTGGGCAAGGTGAATGATTTTACACCTCAGGAGTTGAATAAATTGTATGAAACACTTGCCTTAGGCGCAATGAAATTTTACCTGCTAAGGGTAGATCCTAAAAAGCGCATGGTTTTTAATCCGGAAGAAAGTATAGATTTTCATGGATACACAGGCCCTTTTGTACAATACACCTATGCAAGGGTGCAATCCATCATGCGCAAGTTGCAATCGAAATCAACTTTTAATGCTGAAGAAGAAAATAAACCTACCACGTATCGCGAAGCATTGCTTCCACTGGAGCGGCAACTCATTATTTATTTAGAAAAATACGGCAATATTATAGAAGAAGCCGGCAAAGAAATGAACCCATCTGCGGTAGCTAATTATGTATTTCATCTCGCTAAATTGTTTAACTCTTTTTATGCAGAACACTCTGTAGCAAATGCAGAGACCAATGAAAAGCAACAACTTCGGATCAGGCTTTCGCTCATGAGCTCTCTTGTTATCAAAAGTGGATTGCAATTGTTAGGAATAGGTGTGCCGGAAAGAATGTAATACACCATTCAATACATTAATTTTATACTATGGAAAAAATTAAAAAGATAATCGAGGCTTCAATAGAAGTAAAGCGAAAGATAACTGAAGATAAAAAATTGCTACAAGCAATTAAAGATTGTGCACTCGTGATGGTAAAGGCTTTTGAAAATGGTAATAAGGTACTCTTTTGTGGCAATGGGGGCAGCGCCTCAGATGCGCAGCATTTGGCAGCAGAACTTACCGGTAGGTTTTATACCGATAGGGATGCACTTCCGGCAGAGGCCTTACATTGCAACAGTAGCTACATAACCGCCGTGGCCAATGATTACAGTTATGATGTAATCTACTCCAGGCTGGTAAAGGGTATTGGCAATAAAGGTGATATCCTGATTGGATTGAGTACTTCAGGAAATAGCAAAAATATTTGCAATGCCTTTAAAACTGCCCATGAAAAAGAAATGATTACTATTGGCTTTACAGGTGCTACCGGTGGCCAATTAAAAGCATTATCAGATTACCTCATCAATATACCCTCTGCCGATACGCCACGTATTCAGGAGGCGCACATTACTATTGGGCATATTATCTGCGAGCTTGTAGAGGAGATTTATTTTGCTGAAACTGGTGATTAATCTGCATTAAAAGGTTATCGTATTTTTTAAATTACAACCCATAAACTCTAATCGCTGAATACAAAAACTTTAAAATCAATAGACACATCTTGGACGCTCTTCATTGACCGCGATGGCGTAGTAAATGAAGAAAAGGAAGATGATTATATCCATAATTGGGCAGAATTTAAGTTTATAAAGGGTGCGAAAAAATCATTTAAAATATTTAATGAAAAATTCGGCACAATAGTAATGGTAACCAATCAACGTGGCGTAGCTAAAGGCCTCACAAAAATTGAGGATGTGCAAAAAATCCACGCCAATATGCAAGAGGAAATAGAAGCTGCCGGTGGCCGAATAGATAAAATATATGTATGCACCGACATGAATGGGCCCAATCGAAAACCCGATACAGGCATGGGATTGCAGGCGCTGGCAGATTTTAGCCAAATAGATTTAAAAAAAAGTATCATGGCAGGAAATACGCTTTCTGATATGGAATTTGGCAGAAATCTGGGCGTAGCAATAAATGTACTAATTGGTAGCAGGGTTGCTCTTACAGACCAAAGAAGCCTTCCCGCAGACATTTCATTCCCTGATTTGGAATCGTTTTCAAAATCATTATAGCTTAGTTAAAAATCAATGGTTAACAATAATTTCGAGTAAATAAAGTTTTCTTTGTTTATAAATATTTTTTTGAATGCATAGAGCACTTTCCTTTTTAATGGCAATACTTTTTTCTCAACTTCTGTATGCCCAGTCTGCAGTACAACCCGACATGAAATTTTTGCAAAAGAAGGAAGATTCACTCAAATCTATAGCTATGCAAATCATTCAAGGCAGAAATTCTGAGGACAGGTTTACTGCAGATAGTTTATTTACCAGAATGTTTGTTCGTGCACTTAAATCAAGGTCCTCATTTAATTACCCTTTTGATTCCTTAATTACTATTTCTAAGTTAACGGCACCTGATAATTCCTTTAAAATTTTTACTTGGCAACTGGTGGTAAATGATAACGTAGTGCGGCAGCATGGTGCAATACAAATGAATACTAAAGATGGCTCGCTTCAACTTTTTCCATTGATAGACAAATCAGGTTCTATAAAAAATGTGAGTGATACAATTGCCAATAATTTTGGATGGGTAGGCGCTGTTTATTATAAGATCATAGAAAAAAAAGCCTTTGGTAAAAGTTTTTATACCCTGCTTGGCTTTGATGAAAATAACCTGAGCAGTGATCGTAAAATAATAGAGGTACTTACTTTTGATGAAGGCAAGCCAATTTTTGGCGGCGGTTATTTTAGTTTTCCAGACAATGCTAAAAGCAATCATGCATTTGCCCGGTATATAATGGAATACAAGAAGAATGCAAGCCCTCGCCTTACCTACGATCCAGACCTCGACATGATCATTTATGAGCACATGATTTCTGAAAGTGGAGAGCCTCAAAAGAAATACACCTATGTAGGTGATGGAGATTATGAAGGACTAAAATGGACAGATGGAAAGTGGGTACACATTCAAAAAGTATTTTCACAAGTAACACCTGAAGGTAAAGAGCCTGTACCATTGCCCATACGCGATGCTGAAGGAAATATTGATTATTCAAAACTCAGCCAGCGGCAACCTGAAAATAATGATCAAAAGGAAGCTGATAAAAGCAAACCCGCCTCAACAGCAACACCTAAAAAGAAAAAGGATTAATAATAAACATAAAAGGATATAGGATTTTATTCATCCAGTTTCAATACTGCTAGAAATGCCTCCTGAGGTACTTCTACATTACCTATCTGTTTCATACGTTTCTTTCCCTCTTTTTGCTTTTCTAAAAGTTTACGCTTACGGCTAATATCGCCCCCATAGCATTTGGCAGTTACATCTTTGCGAATGGCGCTTATATTTTCCCTACTGATTATTTTAGCACCGATAGCTGCTTGTATTGCAATTTGAAATTGCTGGCGCGGCACCAATTCTTTTAATTTCTCACATAGTTTTCTCCCAAAATCCTGAGCCCGCGACCGGTGAATCAGTGAGCTCAGTGCATCTACCTTTTCATTATTTAATAAAATATCCATCTTTACAATATCACTTTCTCTATACCCTATCGGATGATAATCAAAGGATGCATACCCCCTCGTAACGCTCTTTAGGCGATCGTAAAAATCAAAAACAATTTCGGTAAGTGGCATTTCAAATGTAAGCTCTACCCTGGTAGGTGTAAGGTATCCCTGATTGGTAAGCATGCCACGCTTATTAATACAAAGCGTCATAATGTTTCCTATGTAATCCGGCTTGGTAATGATCTGCGCCTTGATGTAAGGCTCCGTTATTTTTTCTATCCTGCTCGGATCTGGCAATTGGGTAGGATTATTTACTGTAATTTTTTCGCCCTTAGTGGTGTAGGCAAAGAACCCCACATTGGGCACGGTGGTGATTACTGTCTGATTGAATTCGCGCTCCAATCTTTCCTGTATAATCTCCATGTGCAGCATACCCAGAAATCCGCAACGGAAGCCAAAACCCAAAGCCTGAGAGGTTTCCAGCTCAAAGGTGAGCGAGGCATCATTGAGTTGCAGTTTTTCCATGCAATCCCTTAATTCTTCAAATTCATCCGTATTCACAGGAAATATGCCGGCAAAAACCATCGGCTTTACTTCTTCAAATCCTTTTATAGATTCTTTACAGGGGTTTAACATAGAAGTGATGGTATCGCCTACTTTTACTTCCTTAGCATTTTTAATACCAGTAATTACATAGCCTACATCGCCGGCTTTTACCTCCTGACGGGGCGAAAGGCCAATTTTTAAAACGCCCACTTCATCAGCGGAATACTCTTTGCCTGTATTGGAAAATTTAATACGGTCATTTTTCTTCAGTGTTCCATTAAAAATCCGGTAATAAACTATTATTCCCCGAAAACTATTGAAAACACTATCAAAGATCAATGCCTGCAAAGGTGCATCGCTGCTGCCTTGCGGCGCCGGTATTTTGTGAATGATTGCTGCAAGAATTGCTTCTATGCCTACACCTGTTTTGGCGCTTGCATGCAAAATATCTTCCTGTTTGCAGCCTATTAATTCTATAATCTGATCCTCTACCTCCGCTATCATGGCGCCATCCATATCTATTTTATTGAGCACAGGTATTATTTCCAGGTCATTATCTATTGCCAGGTACAGGTTAGAAATTGTTTGCGCCTGTATGCCTTGTGTGGCATCTACCAATAAAAGAGCGCCCTCACAAGCTGCTAAGGCACGGCTTACCTCATAACTAAAATCCACATGGCCGGGAGTATCTATCAGATTGAGAATATATTCAGTTCCTTCGAAAGGGTAATTTATTTGAATAGCATGGCTTTTAATAGTAATACCCTTTTCTCTTTCCAGATCCATATCATCCAGCACTTGTGATTGCATCTCACGATCGGTAATAGTATGAGTAAATTCCAGTAAGCGGTCTGCCAGTGTACTCTTTCCATGGTCTATATGCGCAATAATGCAAAAATTCCTGATGTTCTTCATGTAAGAAATGTAATTTTTAAAACGTGTGCAAAGGTAAGTTAGGATTGATGAATTTTGCTATATGAATTGGGAATAGCAGATAATATGAAATTTGGATAGTAAATAAGGCAGACAATCCTTCTTTGGACCTATTTGGTAAATAAAGATTGCATTAGGTACTTAACTACAGCTTTATGGCCAAAAATTTAACTCTTACCAATTCAAGTGTTCAGCTATAGGCGATAACAAAGACTGAATTAAACGAAAATTAAATTTAATATCTATTACACCTGAAAACTCAATTTCTTTATCAAACACTGCCATTTCTCTTTTTCACATTTTGCGCCAAACTCACAAGTTTCTAAACCGAATTATAAATTACTCCAAACTTACAAAGTTTAATGCAGATGATACAGCCATTTAGTTTCATGAAAATTGAACTTTTACCAATATACAATCGCGGCCCATCACCCCAAAACCATAGCGCCTGTTAGATACCGCCAATCATCATTGTTTTGCAGGTAGCTGTCGCGGGGCTTTATATCTGCCGACAATACAGCCTTATCCAAAATTCGTTCTGCTACTAATTTTTTCCTGGCTTCGTGTATCATTTCCTGCACACGCAGGTCTTGCATCCAAATCTTTTGAGGAGTTTCAAAACCTATTTTGTTTTTTGTCCAAACAATATCTTCCGGCAATTTTTTATTCATGGCCACGCGAAGTATGTATTTGGTAAAGCCTTGGTGAATCTTTAACTCCGTGGGTAACGAAAAAATAAATTCCACTAATTCATGACTAAGAAAAGGCAACCTCACTTCTACCCCATGCGCCATTGAATTACGATCGGCATAGCGCAACAATTCCTCAAGCCCCATTTGAAATGTATCAAAATAAAGGATGTCGTTTAAGCCTCTTACAATAGGTTTTTGAAAAAAATCCTTACCATAGTTTGCCCTTAAATATTCTCTGGAAATATAAGGATGATTCTTTTGCAAAACGGATGCACGCCTTGATAAAAAACGCGAAGCAATAGACGGGGCCTTAGCTGATGCATAATTCTTCAATGCTTCTCTTCTATCGGAATATTGATAAAAAAAATATTTTATTCCTGACTGTTTACCCATTTCCTGGTGAAACCAAGGTAAATATTTACTATACCCGGCCAGAATTTCATCTGCACCTTGGCCATCTAAAACTACTTTTACACCTTGATTTTTAGCTGCTTTAAATACATTGTATTGGGCTTCACTTCCTGAGCTTTTCCAAGGCTCTTCCTGATAGTAGCAGATTTTTTCAAAATCGTTGATAAGGTCAGTAGCCGTAGGGCTTACTGTAAAATTGGGGACACCCAACAATTCTGAAACCATCTTAATTTTTTCTGACTCATCTTTTTCAAATTCAGGAAAAATAGCAGAAAATGTTTTTAAAGTGTTTCTGTCTTTGGATAAAGTATTATTTCTTAAAATAGAAACAATTTCCGCAACAATACTGCCGCTATCAAGGCCACCACTAAGGCTTGTACCCACTGGTACATCACTTCGCAATCTTCTATTTACTGACTCATAAAATAATTGCTTAAACTTTTCTATCAGTTTTGAGGGGTCTTTTTCTGTATTTTTCTTTTCCCGGTTTATGTTCCAATACCTTTCTATTTTAAATTGCCTATCTGCAACCCGAAAATTCAAATAATGTGCAGCAGGAAGTTTTTTAATTCCTGAGAAAAAGGTTTCTGAGCTATCTGCCGGATTTTGTGTGTAACCCAGCGTCAGGTAATTTAAAAGCATCCTTTCATTTGCCACCTTCTTTACCTGCGCTGCCCACAGGCCTTTCATTTCTGAGGCAAAATAGAGTGTGTTACTATCTTTATCTAATGCGTAGAAGAAAGGCTTTTCACCAAACCGGTCGCGCGCGGCAAAGAGTTGTTGAGCAATTTCATCCCAAATAGCAAAGGCAAACATACCATCAAAATAATCAAGGCATTTTTCTTGATAAATACTGTACATAGCCAATATTACTTCTGTGTCAGAATTGGTATGAAAGATCATCCCTGCTTTTTGCAATTCTTTTCTGAGCTCAAGGTAATTATACAATTCGCCATTATACACTATGGAATACCTATCGCCAAAGTGCATAGGCTGAGCTGCCCGATCGCTTAAATCAATAATAGCCAATCTTCTGTGCGCTAAGCCCACATTACCTTTTGCGCTTATCCAGTTGCCCATACCATCTGGGCCACGATGCGCTAATGCGTCACCTATATGTAGGAGTGCTTCCTTGTTTACCTTGTTTGTATTTGAAGATATGATTCCGGCTATGCCACACATAAGAACAAATATCTAAGATTTTCACCTAAAAAATACTGTTGTGAAAAACTTAAGAATCCTCCTATGACTAATCTAATTTTTTAAACTTCAATTGAGTTTTGCCTTTTCCTAAAAAAAGATTCAAGCCCTCAATTTTGTAATCAAGTGTGGCACGCGACAAAGTCTTTAAAAAACGGTCTTCTACTTTTTGATTTTGGCAAGAACGCATGGTGGTGGCCATTTCATCAAATGAAATCGTTTTATCTGTGAATAAAATATTTCCAGTAAACCTATTGCACCCTGCAAAACCATATACTTTTTTGGTTGTCAATTGCAGATCTAAAGTAGGCATTCCACCTCTTAATTCATTCATCGTTAGGGGCACTCCCCCAATACTGGTTAACCCCCAAATATCGTTCAACCGATAATTACCGATATAATTGCCACAACCATTATAGGTAGCTACACTGGCATCAGTAGCCTTTTTAATCCTGATAGAAACCTGATAATCGCTCACCTGCCCCGACATACTGTTGACACATTTTTGTTTTGAAATTTGTACCGCTAATTCGCCATTAGCTGTAACAGACCTATACCTCGTAATATTAGCGTCGGCAGCATTTTCGCCTTTCACAAAAGGAGCCGTAAATTCAAACCCTTCCGGTGTTTTAAAAACCATTGATGAATCAACAATAATTTCCAAAGACCAGAAAGGCTCATTGCCGGTAGCTACAAAATTGATTCCTCGTGCAGATAGCGCTATCCAATTATTTTCTTCTTCGTTTTTTTTGGGATAAAGTGTATAGTTATCAGCAAGGTTTCCCTTAATAATTTTTCCATCCTGATCCAGCATTCGAAGTTTTTTATCTTCTATCAGAAATTGCATTTTAGAATTAGAACTACTGGATAGTACCAACTTCCCCTGTGGCGAAATACTCCAACTGCCCTCTTCTGAAAATGGATTTACATTTTTGCCTTCGTAAGTCATTTTTTCATGGTACGATTGATTATTTCTTAAAGTCAATTCGTATTGAATGCCGCTGCAATCCGCGCAGGGAAGTACTCCCGCCCATTGAGTAGCATTTATCAAATTCATTAATGAGTCCACATTTGCATGGGCTTCTTTTGCTACAACTACTTGTTTTGAAGGCGTACATGCAAACAATAAAAGGGCAATGGATAAATATTTAAACATAACTACAATTTAATAAAAAGAAATTCTTAGCTGCATTCAGATTTAAGTTTAAACAAAAAAGTTGCCACCTTTTTTCTGAAGTGTTGCATTTTACTTTTTACTTAACATTAATTTTCCAATCCCTATTAGCAAGGCAGCAAGAAGAATAAAAAATAAGAGCAGGAAACTACTGTTCATTAATACCTTTTGTATTCCAAGATGGGCTACATCTACAAATGGATATGGATAAAAGCCTGATATTTTTCCTCTTAGTAAAATATAGCCTAGATATGCCAAGGGGTATAGCAGCCACGGAAAAATTGAAGCCCATTTTAGCCGTCCAAAATCCTGATACAAGCACCAAAAGACCAATACTACTGCGGGTATCAGGGTGTGTAATAATTCATCTACTACTTTTTGTAGCCCTTCAGGTTGCCATAGAGGCCTCAATACTACCTGATAAACAATACATACAATTAAGATATAAACAGTGAGGGCAGTTAGTTCGTTATTTCGCATTAATGAGAATGTAGGCTTGTACTTTTTTTGCAATAATAATTTTGAAAAATAGATTACTACCATCAAATTAGTAAGGATCGTAAAAAAACTAAAAAAGCGGATAATTGTTTCGGGCAAAGGCGTTGCTCTATTTTCTATCATTAAAATAAATTGAGAAACCAATGCAAACCAACCCGCCAAAACCAGGATTATGACAAGAATTTTTTTCACTGATAAAAATATTTAGATTGAGGTAATAATGAGATAGTCTGCTATGGACCATTTCCCATTTTTCTTTTGGTAAAAATATATTGTATCCCAGCCTTCACCAGAGGCAGACTGGCCACGAAGAAACATAATATATTGATGATCTTTTGAAAAAAATGGAATGCTTCCATAATTGAATAGGCGTTCATTGAGTTTTACCCTATTCCATACACTGATCCATTGTGCTGCTTTAGATCGCATGGCAGCAGGCAATTGCGGCAAAATATTTTTGGATGACAAATGTTCTTTTATACTATTTACAAGAATGAAATGCGTAACATAAGATTGCTTCCAAATAAAGTTTCGCGAAGCAGAATCCAAGTTATTTAGTTGATCTAAAAATTCAATTTTAATAGCCTCCGGTATATGATCAAATTTTTTGTCTTTGATTTTTTGAATGGTGCTGCTATCTATTGTTGCAGGCCGATTCAGGTAAAATATACCCCACGATGATTTCCCAAACGGGGTGGGCGGCAATTCATTATTGATAAAGTTGTAAAACTTTTCTGGTACCTGTGCATAACCAAAGCATATAAAGAAAACAAGAATGAAGAATAACAAATATTGTTTAATCATTGAATCTTTTGAATTCAGATATAATATAAATTGTTATGAATGTCCAACCTGCTGTATCATGCTTCCAAATAGCTTTCTATTGGTTCACATGTACAAACCAAGTTTCGGTCGCCATAGGTATTGTTTACTCTGCTTACCGCAGGCCAGAATTTATTTTCAATTAAATAAGGTAAGGGAAATGCAGCATCACTCCTTGAATAGGAATGGCTCCAAGCATCAGCAGTGATTACTGCAAGTGTATGTGGTGCATTTTTTAATACATTATCTTTTTTGTCTGCATTGCCATTTTCAACATTTTTTATCTCTTGAAATATTTTATTCAGCGCTTCGCAAAATCTATCGAGCTCTTCTTTATTTTCGCTTTCGGTAGGCTCTATCATAATAGTGCCGGCCACCGGAAAACTTAGTGTAGGCGCATGAAAACCATAATCCATTAATCTTTTAGCTATATCCTCTGCCTCTATTCCTGCACTTTTATATGGCCGTAGATCCACAATAAATTCGTGCGCACAAGTACCCCCTACTCCTGTGAAAAGAATTTTATAGTTCTCCTTCAATTTTGCCTTCATGTAGTTCGCATTTAAGATGGCGTAGGCAGTTGCGTTGCGCAATCCTTTTTGCCCCAGCATTTTTATATAGGCGTAGCTGATGAGCAAAATACTCGCAGAGCCAAATCTTGCAGCACTTACTGCACCATTATTATTACTTCCTGGTAAAAAAGGAGCTAATCTTTCATTTACACAAATAGGGCCCATACCCGGTCCGCCGCCGCCATGTGGTATTGCAAATGTTTTATGAAGGTTTAAATGGCACACATCTGCACCTATAAAACCTGGGGATGAATATCCCACTTGTGCATTCATGTTAGCCCCATCCATATATACCAAGCCGCCATTTTCATGCACGATATCGCAAATTTCTTTGATACCTTCTTCAAACACACCATGTGTGGATGGGTAGGTTACCATTAGCCCGGCAAGCGATTCTTTATTCTTTTGAGCCTGCATTCTAAGGTCTTCGATATCTATATTGCCTTGTTCATCACACTTGGTTACTACCACCTTCATGCCCGCCATTACTGCACTTGCCGGATTGGTACCATGGGCGCTTATCGGTATTAATATTACATTTCTGTGTGCTTCATTTTTACTTTCATGGTAGCGCATGATGGCAAGCAGCCCTGCAAATTCGCCTTGTGCACCACTATTGGGCTGAAGGCTGCATTTATAAAATCCGGTGATGGTGCTTAGCAAATTTTCAAGGTCATTAATAATATAATTGTACCCTGCCGTTTGTGCCTCTGGTGCAAATGGATGAATATTAGCAAACTCAGGCCAGCTAACCGGAATCAATTCAGTAGCAGCATTGAGTTTCATGGTACAAGAGCCTAAAGAAATCATAGAATGCACCAAGGAAAGGTCTTTGTTTTCAAGTCTTTTTAAATACCGCATCATCTCAGATTCGCTGTGGTATTTATTAAAAACAGGATGTAATAAATAGGCAGATGATCTTATTAAAACTTCAGGTATTGTAGTCGCCGTATGGTATTTTTTGTTGCTGCCATTAGGGTTGCCCTCAGTTTTCAATTTACCAAATAGGGCTGCTATATCCTGTATATCTTGGCGGGTGGTAGTTTCATCTATAGAAATAGAAACGAGGCCGGCATTGGAATAAAAAAAGTTTACATTGGAAGCCTCTGCTATTTTCTTTACTTCGGGTATCGAATTTATTTTTAAAGTGATGGTATCAAAAAATGTATCATTGATTATTTCAATACCACTCATTGACAATTTATCAGCCAATTCGCATGTAAGAAAATGAATTCGTGAAGCGATATTTCTCAACCCTTCTGAACCATGATATACGGCATACATTGCAGCCATATTAGCCAGCAATGCCTGAGCAGTACAAATATTAGAGGTGGCTTTTTCGCGGCGAATATGTTGCTCACGGGTTTGTAATGCCATTCGCAATGCGCGGTTGTCATTGGCATCAATACTTACTCCTATAATACGGCCTGGAATATTTCTTTTAAATTCATCTTTTGTTGCGAAAAAAGCTGCATGAGGCCCTCCATATCCCATGGGTACCCCAAAACGTTGAGATGAACCAATGGCTACATCTGCACCTAATTCGCCAGGTGCCTTTAGGAGTGTAAGCGCTAATAAGTCTGTTGCCATTACTACCATTACATTTACCTGATGTGCCTCTTGAACAAACGTATGATAATCTACTATGCTTCCCTCATTATTTGGATATTGCACTATTGCACCAAAAAATGAATCATCAAGTTTTACTCTTTTGAAATCGCCAAACACCAGTTCAATCCCTACAGGCTTAGAACGCGTAATAAGAAGATCTTTTGTTTGTGCGAAAATTTTTTCATCCACAAAAAATTTACCTGATGTAATATGATCAGTATTTTTATTTTTATGATTGAAAAGCATGGCCATAGCTTCAGCGGCGGCAGTTCCTTCATCCAGTAGGCTTGCATTAGCTATAGGCAATGCTGTAAGGTCGCTCACCATTGTTTGAAAATTCAGCAGGCTTTCTAATCTGCCCTGTGCTATTTCCGCCTGATAGGGCGTGTACTGTGTGTACCATCCCGGATTTTCAAACAGATTTCGCAATATAACCGAAGGTACAATAGTGCCATAGTACCCTTGACCTATATAAGACTTAAAAACATTATTTTGTTTTGCTATTCCACTCAAAAATTTTAAATACTCGTATTCGCTCATGGCATTGCCTACAGGCGCTAAAGCATCTGCTTCAATACGGATCCCCTTGGGAATAGTTTTGTCCAGCAGTTCATCCATACTATCTATACCTATTGCTGCCAGCATTTCCTTGGTTTCAGCCTCATTGGGGCCAATATGCCTGGAAGCAAATTCATTTGATTCTTGTTCAAAAAAGTCCATTTTATAGAGAATTTATATGTTCATTTACGAAAATCAGGCGCAAAGTTACAATTCAAATTTTACATTTTTTATTGTTATCCCGTTTGAGAAATGAACTAATTTTATCCTCATTTTTGATTTTTTTCATTTTGATATGTCCATAGAAAATAATGATCCATTATTAAAGAATTGGGAGGCCAAATCAGCATCCAATCAGAAAAAATACAAACATTTTCTTACCAGGACTGATAAGAATAAAATACTTAAGAAACTACCGGAACTGAATACAGAAGCCTTTGAGAAAATAGATTGCCTCAAATGTGCCAATTGTTGCCGAAATTTTTCGCCCCGTTTTAAAACCCCTGATATTAAAAGAATATCTAAGCATTTAAAAATGAAGGAAGGGGATTTTATTGAAACCTATTTACGCTTAGATGAGGATGGCGATTATGTAACGCAAGGCGCACCCTGTCCGTTTCTGGGAGAAGATAATTATTGTAATATTTACGAAAACAGGCCTTCCGATTGTCATAGGTTTCCTTATACTGATGAAGATGTTTTTGTAAAAAGGCCGGCTATCACACTAAAAAATTCCACCTTTTGCCCCATCGTATTTTATGTGCTGGAAAATCTGACCAAATGATTCGAAAACCATTTTATTAAAATAATACCTTTGATCTTATTCAAAATTTTTTACGACAATTTTATTTCAATCAATTATGCAGATCAACATCAATAATGATTCTATAGCTTCCCGGTTTATGCGATATGTGCAAATAGATACTCAAAGTGACCCACAAAGCGGCAAACATCCTTCTACAGAAAAACAAAAAGACCTTTCCGGGCTATTAGTTGCCGAACTAAAAGAAATGGGAATTGGAAATGCTGAAATGGATGCCTTCGGCTATGTGTATGCTACTATAGCTGCCAATTCTGATAAACAGCACCTTCCGGTTATTTGTTTTTGCAGCCATGTAGATACAGCACCGGATTGTAGTGGAACTAATGTAAAGCCCCTCCTTCACAAAAAATATGATGGAAATGAAATAGTGCTACCCGATGATAGTACGCAAAAATTAAACACCGTTAATCATCCCTATTTAGAAAATCATATTGGTAGAGATGTCATTACAGCCAGCGGAAATACTTTGCTTGGTGCAGATGACAAAAGTGGCGTAGCTGCCATTATGGAAGCCGCTGAATATTTATTAAGCCATCCGGAAATAAAGCATGGCGATATAAAAATATTGTTTACCCCTGATGAAGAAATTGGAGAAGGAACAGCAAAGCTTGACATGAAAAAATTAGGCGCCGATTTTGGCTATACATTAGATGGAGGTGAAGCTGGCAGCCTTGAAGATGAAACATTTAGCGCAGATAGTGCTACTATAATTATTAATGGTGTGATTGCCCACCCCGGATATGCCAAAAATAAGTTGGTAAATGCAATAAAGGTGGCAGCAGAAATCTTGCATGCGCTGCCTGCCAATGAATGGTCGCCAGAAACAACAGAAAAGAAACAAGGATTTGTACATCCCACCCGCTTTGAAGGTATTGCAGAGAAGGCTACCCTTGAGTTTATTATCCGCGATTTTGAAGATGAACTATTGGTAAGGCACGGCGAAAAATTAAAACAAATAGCGGCAACAATTGTGGATCAATATGCAGGTGCAACTATGCAGTTTATTATAAAGGAGCAGTATCGGAATATGAAAAAAATATTAGATCAATACCCCCAGGTGGCTGCTTATGCCGCTGAAGCAATAAACCGCGCTGGCCTTGATGTATCTACCGAAAGTATTCGGGGTGGCACTGATGGTAGCAGGCTTAGCTATATGGGATTACCATGCCCCAATATTTTCACGGGTATGCAGGGCATTCATTCTAAGCAGGAATGGATTGGGGTAAATGATATGGCAAAGGCAGCAGAAACCATTGTTCACCTTTGTATGGTGTGGGAAGAGAAGTCTTGATTGTGTCAAGAATTTCAGAAGCGCAAGCTGATTTGTAGTTTTGTATCTGCAAACAAATAATTCTACATTCGGAATTGTTTTTTAGAAATAGCCCTTCTCTTGCTTTGAAAATCTTGATTTAAATAAATATTCATGCAGATCCCAAGGTTGTAATATGGTATTATAGATTTGTGATTAATTTTATAGAAAAAAAATACGATGCCATATTTTAAACAAGACAAGCCATTTAAGGTTCCTACTACGGATGGAAAATTAATAGAAGAACACTTTGGTAATGCTACTACCCAAAATGAAAATATCAGTATTGCACACATGGTGGCACCACCCGGATGGAGTGAACCCTTTCAAAATCCCGAGTTTGATGAGTACACCTTAGTGAGTCGTGGAAAAAAAATGTTTGAAGTAGATGGTGAAAAGATCATTGTACAATCCGGCGAAAGTATCCTTATAAAAAAGGGCAGCCGTGTACGTTACTCTAACCCTTTTGATCTGGAATGCGAATACTGGAGTGTATGCATCCCTGCTTTTTCATTTGAGATGGTAAATAGGGAAAGTGATTAAAATATTGTCACTCATTTTATAAAAAATTGGCTGCCTTTATTCATGCAGGTTTGGGTAGGTAATTGCTTTTTTACCATTTAACATTTAAGTTAAATTTCTCATGACAAATTTTTTGTATGAATAAATAGAACAATTACTTTTTACATTTGTTTCCAAACCCATTAAAAATGCATTTATATTTTCTGCAAATTGACTCCAGTGCCATATCCCATGCTGCTGCTCCAAAAGTTCAAAACCTCTGGGAAGTGCTGGTGAGCGGTGGTGTAATTATGATACCGCTTGGTATATTATTTTTAGGGGCTCTCTATTTTTTCTTTGAAAGGTTAATTGCTATTAACCGCGCTTCTAAATTGGATAATAATTTTATGCGCATCATTCGTGATCATATTGTTTCCGGAAACGTTACTGCCGCCAGAAGTTTTTCCAAAAACAATGATAATCCGGTAGCCCGAATAATAGATAAAGGAATACAAAGAATAGGTAAACCTATTGATGCTATTGAAAAAAGCATGGACAATGTAGGAGCACTGGAACTTTATAAATTGGAAAAAAACTTGAGTATCATTAGCATTGTAGCCCGCATTGCTCCTTTGTTTGGCTTCCTCGGTACCATCATTGGTATGTTAGCTCTCTTCAAAGGAATAGCAGCAAGTACAGAATACACTCCAAATACTATAGCAGATGGTATTTATATAAAAATGATTACATCTGCTACCGGCCTGATCATTGGTATATTAGCGTATATTGGTCACAGTTATCTGGCTGCACAGATCAACAGAATTGAAAATAAAATGGAGATAGCCAGTGCCGAATTTGCAGACATCTTACAGGAGCCTACCAGATAAAAAATGGTAGTGATTTAGAAAATTAGGTACAGATGAGTTATCTAAATAAAATGAATAGCGCATCAATCTGAAAATATAAATTTAAAAATATTAGCCTTGAGTATCAGGAAACGATTTAAAAATGAGGATACAGAACTGGACACAGGTCCATTAAATGACATCCTTTTTATACTTATGTTTTTCTTTTTGATCATATCCACAAT
>JAFDXH010000206.1 GCA_018268075.1 Bacteroidota bacterium
AAAGTAAGAACTGGAATATTAAACTTTTCTGCTAATTTCATCAACCTAAGCGCCTTGCGATATCCTTCAGGATTGGCCATCCCAAAGTTGCGAAGCTGTCTGGTTTTAGTATTGGTTCCCTTTTGCTGACCAATTACCATAATTGTTTGTCCGTCAAAATTTGCCAACCCGCCTATCATTGCTTTATCATCCTTCACATTTCTATCGCCATGCAATTCTATAAAATTCTCAAACATCTTAAGAATATATTCCAGCGTGTATGGCCTGTCGGGATGCCTGCTTAATTGTACTTTTTGCCAGGGCGTGAGCTTATCAGTAATACTCCTTCTTTCATTTTCAATCTTTTTTTCGAGCTCAGAAATAATTCCGGTATAATCTGCTGAGGGGGTTTTCTCAGCAAGGGCTTTATTTTCTTCTATACGATCAAACAATTCTTTAATAGGCTGCTCAAAATCCAAAAACTGCCTTACGTGGGTTGATGCCATGGTATTTAAAAATTTGATACCTTAAAAAAAATTAGGGCGATAAAGGTAAGGCCTCATACATAAATAATGAGTGAGAATTTAAAAATCATCAAAAAAGGTGCAAAAATCTTTTAAAAATAGTTGCTAAAAAAGCTGCGTCTGGTTACTTTATAAACCCTTTTATCAAATCCATAAGTCCGCCGCCGCCATTTTTTTGTTGTTCAGCTTGAGCGCCGCCGGCCAGTTGAGTTATAATGTCCATCAATCCCCGCCATTTCCACTTCCGCCACCTAAACTATTTAAAATACTACTTAATCCTCCTCCACCTTCAGAATTATTTGCAGCAGCTACCTCGGCAGCCTTTCCGCCGGTTATAGAATTGAGCAAATTATCAAGAGAAAATCCGGATGATTGATCGTTTGATTTATTTATTAAACTATTAATTACATTAGGAATAAGGCTACTGGATACATTACTCGCCTGCGATTCATTCATATTGTACTTGTTCATAAGCTTTCCAGCAAAATGTCCGACCATCATAGCCACTATTGGATTGCTCAAAAGACCGCCTCCAGACTGCTGGCCATCCTTTTTGTTAAACATAGAAATAAGGCTTCCTACACCTCCACCGGCAACAATATTCCTCAGGCCAGAGGCTACTGTGCTGGTGGCTTCTGCTACTATATCATTGTTTTTTTCATCGGGCACATTGGGGTTATTGATTACGGCACTACCTGCTGCACTTTTTACCAGGTTAAATAATTCTTCTAGCATAATAATTAATTTTCAAGTTTGAATATGTGTGAATGAATAATTTTATTAAGTAACATCGTGAATTAATGATCATTAAGCGGAAGCCCCCTGGCCTGAAACTCTTTCCAGTTAAGGTACTCCGGAGCCACTCTATGTTCAATCATTGTAATGCAGTTTTCTACCGGGCAAATAAGTTGACATAAATTACATCCCACACATTCTTCCTCTTTAATTGAATAGGTATTGTATGGGTTGCCCTGAGTGATACTAATAGATTGGTGAGAAGTATCCTCGCAAGCAATATAACAGAGGCCGCAGTGAATACATTTATCCTGATTAATATTGGCCACATGGTGATAGTTGATATCCAGATCTTCCCAATGTGTAAGAGTGGGTACAGATTTTCCGATGAAGTCATAAATGGTATTATACCCCTTCTCTTCCATCCATGACAATAGCCCTTCGCACAGGTCTTCAATTATACGAAATCCATGAGTCATTGCTGCTGTGCACACCTGAAGCGAACTGGCGCCAAGCAATAAAAATTCGGCAGCATCCTTCCAAGTACTGATACCGCCTATGCCCGATACCGGAACTTTATTTGTAATTTCATTTTGACTGATGGTAGCTAAAAATTTTAAAGCAATAGGTTTCACTGCAGGACCACAATAGCCTCCAAATACACTTTTACCACCCACATAAGGATTGGGCACGAGTGTATCCAAATCAATACCGGTAACCGATTGAATGGTATTAATAAGTGACAACGCATTGGTTCCGGCTTGCACACATGCCTTTCCTGTAGGAACTACTGAGTGCACATTGGGTGTAAGTTTTGTAATCACCGGAATATGTGCGGCCTCCATCACCCACTCTACTACCATTTTTGCAATTTCAGGATCTTGCCCTACTGCAGCACCCATACCCCTTTCCGTCATTCCGTGAGGGCAGCCAAAATTTAATTCAATACCATGTGCGCCAGTGTCTTCTACTTTTTTAATCAATTCGTGCCAGCTTTGCTTATTATTATCTGCCATTAATGAAACAATCATGGCTCGATCGGGAAATTCCTTTATCACCTCTACTATTTCTTTTAAATTAATATCCAGTGGCCTGTCGGATATAAGCTCAATATTATTGAAGCCCATCACCTTGCCTCCATGAAAATTAATTGCTGAATATCTTGAAGAAACATTCTTGACCTGAGAGCCAAGTGTTTTCCATACTACACCGCCCCAGCCAGCTTCAAATGCGCGAAGCACATTTATTTTTTTATCAGTTGGAGGTGCAGATGCCAGCCAGTAAGGATTGGGTGATTTAATTCCGAGAAAATTTGTTTCTAAGGAAGCCATAATAAATATTTTTATACTTTTTCTATAGTTCTTTGTATGGTATGGTATTAAATTGAATTATATATATCAATTTTTAAAAAGATCAACTATCGCTTAAAAAGGATAGAATTGCAGAAGCCCCGTCCTTACCGGCTTGTACAGCGTCCACAACTTCTTTGCCGCCATTTACTGCATCTCCCCCGGCATACACGCCATTTATATTTGTTTGGGATTTATTCTTTACTGAAATTTTTCCTTTTATGTTTTCTAATCCATACGTATTTACCAAATCTACAAAGGGGCTTTGCCCGGTTGCTTTGATTACCATATCTACTTCCAGCCTGATTGTTTCACCGGTGGGTGTTGGTGCAGGCTTTCCTGTATGATCAGGAAGACCCAATTTCATTACATCACAAACCAATAACTTAACCTTTCCATTTTCACCTATAATTTCTTTTGGTGAAGCGAGCCATTGCATTTTACATCCATCAAGCAGGGCAATATCCAACTCTACCTGAGTACAATTTTTTTCAGATTCACTTCGTCTATAGATCATTGTTACCTCATCTGCACCCAGCCTTTTAGATTGTGTTGCTGCATCTATGGCTGTCATTCCCATTCCTATCACGGCCACTTTATTCCCTACCGGAATGTTTGCCAAGCTATTAGTGCGGATATCATAAATAAATTTGATGGCATCTACAACACCCTCTAACTCTTCGCCCGGAATATTCAATTTATTAGCCAACCCTACTCCTATACCAAGATAAACAGCATCATAGTTTTTTTGTAATTCTTCCAGCGTGATATTCTTTCCTAATTCGGAATTATATTTTATTTCAATTCCGCCAATGGATGTGATAAAATCAACTTCGGCTGCACAAAACTCTGGTGTAACTTTATAAGCAGCTATACCAAACGTCATCAATCCGCCGCCCTTTGATTCCTTTTCAAAGACAGTAACATCTACCCCCTCACGCGAAAGCACATGTGCACATGATAGCCCTGCAGGGCCTGCACCTACAATAGCCACTTTCTTTCCTATTGAAGGCTTACGCTCAAAAACCCGGGTTTTATTATTTATAATTTTATCTGTTGCCCATCGCTGAAGCCTTGCGATTTCTATTGGTTTTTCTTCCAACAAATTATAGACGCAATTTCCCTCACACAATTTTTCTACAGGACACACACGGGAACAACCTCCTCCGAAAATATTGGAAATAAAAATCGTATGTGCGGAACCTTGTATATTGCCGGTAGTAATTTGTTTGATGAATTTAGGAATATTAATCCTCGTAGGGCAGCCCTTTATACACGGTGCATCGTAGCAAAACAAACAACGAGTAGCCTCTACCAGAGCTGCCTCCTTATTTTCAAAAGGGGGATGTATTTCACTGAAATTATGAGTGTATTGTTCTTCTGATAACCGCTTATTTTTAATTGGCATAGTATCTTAAATTCATTTTCAATTTTATTATAATAATCCTTTTCCGGATTGCTGATATTAATTATAGCTCTACTAATTTTCCATAAGTTTCCGGCCGGCGGTCTCTGAAAAACTGCCAGGTGTTTCTCACTTGTTCAATCATATCCAAATCAAAAGAAGCAACTACCAGTTCATCTTTATCCTCCGACCCTTCAGCAATGATCTGGCCCCGAGGATCTACAAAATAGGAGGTGCCATAAAATTTACCAAGGTTCCACGGTTTTTCTTCCCCCACCCTATTGATACATCCCATAAAATAACCGTTGGCCGCTGCATGAGCAGGCTGCTCTAACTTCCATAAATATTGTGAAAGGCCGGCTACCGTAGCTGAAGGGTTATATACGATTTCAGCTCCATTCAATCCTAATATTCGGGCGCCATCAGGAAAGTGGCGATCGTAACAAATATATACTCCTACTTTAGCAAATTGAGTCTGAAATACAGGGTAACCAAGGTTTCCCGGTTTAAAAAAGAATTTTTCCCAAAACCCAGTTGTATGTGGAATGTGATTTTTTCTGTACTTGCCAAGGTAAGTGCCATCGGCATCAATCACTGCTGCCGTGTTATATAAAAATCCTGCCTGTTCCTTTTCATAAACAGGCACTATAATGACCATACCATATTTTTTGGCATATACAGCCAATCGTTCTGTGGTAGGCCCCGGCACTGTTTCGGCAGATGCATACCAGGCTTTGTCCTGCCCCGGGCAAAAATAAGGTGTATTAAAAATTTCCTGCAAACACAAAATCTGTACACCTTGCCTACCTGCATCATCAATGTAAGACAGATGCTTTTGAAACATCGCTTCTTTAATTTCTTCGATAGTTCCCTCTCCTTCTGTTTTTGGAAGGCTCATTTGAATAAGGCCGGATTTAATAATTCTTGGCATCTTTTTTTTGATTTAGAGTTTTTAAAGTTATGAGTTTATAATTGTGTCTTTAATTGTTTTTATCATGAGCACCATAAAAAAGAAATGCTGATTTATAAAGAAAATGAATACAAAAAAATTTGAATCCAACTTGTCATCACACATTTCATTAAATTTTTCCTGAAACCTTTTCTCTCTTTACAAACTGTCCATAGCCCTTTTCTATTTTACATTCGTCATTATCTACTGCTACTTTTCCCCGTAGCAATACTGACTTCACTTTACCAGTTACCTCCCAGCCTTCGTAACCGGAATAGTCCACATTCATGTGGTGCGTTTTTGCAGATAATTTATGCTTTTTATTAGGGTCAAAAATTACAATATCAGCATCAGAGCCGGGTGCTACTGTTCCCTTTCGAGGAAACATGCCAAATATTTTTGCCGGATTGGTACAGGCTACTTCTACAAATTTGTTGAGGGTTATTTTACCTGCTGCTACACCCTCACTATAGAGTAATTCCATCCTATTTTCTATTGCCGGGTGCCCATTAGGGATTTTTGAAAAATCTTTCTCCCCCATTTTTTTCTGCTCCCACATAAAGGGGCAATGGTCTGTAGCCACCACATTTACCAGTCCCTGATTTATTCCTGACCACAAAGCCTTCTGATCCTTTTTTTCGCGTAATGGCGGGCTCATCACCCATTTGGCACCTTCAAAATTCTTTTCATAAAGTGAAGCATCCAAGAGCAAATATTGAATACAGGTTTCTACAAATAAATGTTGATTTCTTTTTGTGGCATTTCTTACTGCATTCAAAGCGCCCTCACAAGTCATGTGAACTATATAGCCAGGGCACCCTGTATAATCAAGCATATCTATAAAACGTTCTGATGCCTCAGCCTCTGTAACTTCGGGCTGCGACAGGTAGTGATAAAGAGGTGATAAGTTTCCTTCTTCGCGATTTTTTTGAACCAGATAATCTATCATATCACCGTTAGTGGCATGTACCGTTACCAGCCCGCCCTGCTTTTTCACTTCCTCCATCAGGCCTATCATTTGCCTGTCATCTATCATCAAAGCGCCTTTGTAGGCCATAAAGGTTTTAAAGGATGTGATACCCTCCTCCTCTATCATTTCTTTAATTTCTTTTCGGGTAGTTTCATTAAAATCTGTAACAGCCATGTGAAAACTGTAGTCGCCAAAAGTGGTATTATGTGCACGTTTATTCCATTCACCCAATGCTTCATGCAAAGAGCGTCCTTGAGTTTGTAACACAAAATCTATCACTGTAGTAGTACCGCCAAACAAGGCTGCACGTGTACCCGTTTCATGCGTATCACTTGAGTAGGTTCCCATAAAAGGCATTTCCAGATGCACATGAGGGTCTATCCCTCCAGGAAAAATCAACATTCCTGTAGCATCAATTTCTTCATCAGCCTTCACCGGCAACCCTGCACCTATTGCAGCAATCTTTTCGCCTACAATAAATACATCTGCTACATAATCGTCTGTAGCAGTGATTACTCTTCCATTTTTTATTAATAACGACATCTTCTTTAATTAATTTAAATGTTGAACTCTAAATGATTTATTAAAATACCCATGCGGCCATCACAATCGCTGTACAATCTATTAAGAAATTATTATAGTCTTGCCTGTTTCTTTTTTAAATATCGGCTTTTCTTCAGCCAATAAAACAGTTTCATTCTTCATCATAAAAAAATAGAGAATACCTGAAACGAAAAAACCTACAAACCATGCATAGTTATACAGGTGCCCTATCCATGCAGGGAATGTACTTGCCGGAATCAATTTGATAGTAATTAAAAACCCTGGAACATTTGGCAAAACGCCCACAACCAAAGCTATTACGGCGGCCTTATTAAACCCGTTATTGAAGGTGTAGATACCTTTTCGTTTATAGAGATCCGTTATATCCAATTGTTGCTTTCTTATAAAATAATAATCTGCAATCATGATACCGCCAACCGGCCCCAGTAAACTGGAATAACCTACCAACCAAGTAAAAATATATCCTGTGGGATCTGCAATTAACTTCCAGGGAAAAATCAAAATTCCAATAACGCCGGTAATATAACCGCCTAAGCGAAAATTAATTTTTGCAGGTGCAAGATTTGCAAAATCATTGGCAGGGCTTACCATATTTGCCGCGATATTAGATGCCAATGTAGCTATTGCTACAGCAATCATTGCTATCGTAACTACCAACTTATCTGAAAACTTTCCTGCAAGAACCAAGGGATCCCAAATAGCCTCGCCATACAAAATAATGGTAGCTGAAGTAACCACTACACCAATAAATGAAAACATCGTCATGGAGGTGGGCAATCCGATAATCTGCCCCTTTATTTGAGCACTTTGACTTTTAGCATACCTTGTAAAATCTGGAATATTAAGAGACAACGTAGCCCAAAAACCTATCATACCGGTAAGTGCCGGAAAGAAGAAATCCCAAAATTCTTTATTTGTCTTAAATTTTGAAGGCTCTTCCAAAATGGGCCCCAGGCCATGTACCACATATATAGCCCACACTAATAAAGCCAATGCCGCTATCGGCAAAAAGAAAGCTTTGAATACTAATAGTTTTTTAATGCTCTCTACACCAAGATATATTACATACATATTAATAAGCCAAAAGAAAAGAAAAGTAATAGCTGGCCCTGTTTGCAAACCAAAGGAGTCAGGAAAAATTTGTGGCAATGTTTCAATTGCAGGAATCCAAAGGCGTAACATTTGATAAATAGCGAAACCTCCAATCCAGGTTTGAATACCAAACCACCCACAAGCTACAATAGCCCTAAGCATTGCTGCTATGTTGGCACCTCTTACGCCAAAGCTGGCTCTTGCAAAAACCGGAAAAGGAATTCCATATTTAGTACCGGCATGCCCATTTAGAATCATCGGGATTAATACGATTGCGTTGCCCAGAAAAATGGTAAGGATGGCTTGCCACCAATTCATTCCTCCGCCTATTAATGAGCTGGCAAGCATATAAGTAGGAATACAAAGGCTCATACTTATCCAAAGGGCTGCATAATTCCAGGTATTCCATGTGCGCCTGCTTTGAGGCACCGGAGCAAGGTCTTCGCTGTAAAGACTTGTATCAGGTAAAGCATTTTGCTCGTTCATGATAGTTTTGTTTGTGATGAGGTGCAAAGCCAGCAATGAAACAATAAATATAATACAAAAAAGAAAATAATTTTCATAACAAATCATTCTCTTTGCAGAATAGTTTTATTTTTGACACCTATGCCCGGGTGGCGAAATTGGTAGACGCACTGTGTTCAGGTCGCAGCGTTCGCAAGGATGTGCTGGTTCGAATCCAGTCCCGGGCACCAATATTTTTTTATGACAAAATGCGGTTAACAGCCGCATTTTTTATTTCATAAAAAAATATTGCCTCAATGCAACGTAATCAAACAATCAATTGTCAAGCTAACGCATGCGCCAGCCAGACTATCACTTATTGGTAAAAGATTGCCTAAAACGAAAACCTCAGGCACAAAAAATGCTTTATGAACATTTTGCGCCAATGATGCTGGGCGTTTGTTTCAGATATACCAAGAGTATCGGTGATGCTGAAGAGGTATTGCAGGAAGGTTTTGTAAAAGTTTTTATGCGGCTCAGCCAGTTTAAAGAAGATGGTGAATTGGGAGCCTGGATTAGAAAAATTATGGTGAATACTGCACTAAATTTTTTAAAGTCCAACAAAAAATACCGCAATGACCTTTTATTTGATGAGATGCCGTTGCATCCTGTTTCTACAGAAAACCCGGAGGTAATTCTGCAAGCAAAAGAACTATCCGAACTTTTAAGGCAATTGCCTACCGGATTTCAAACCATATTCAACTTGCACGCGGTAGAAGGCTACAAACACAGAGAGATAGCTACCATGCTGGGCATTAATGAGGGCACTTCAAGGTCGCAATATGCAAGAGCAAGAACCCTGCTGATAGAATGGATTGAAAAATTTTCATTTAAAGACCAAACCGGCCACTATGGAACAAAATAATTTTGAAAAAAAGGTACATCAGAAGATGGATGAATTAAGAATTCAGCCTACAGATCAGGTATGGGCTAACGTGGAAAAACGAATAGCAAAAAAGAATAGGAAGAAAATAATTTTTATACTATTTTTTACTTTTCTTTTTCTCCTCATCGGGGCATTTTGGTTTTTTATCCCAACCGAAAGAAATCCGGCAGAAAATGGCCATGCATTAAACAATAATATAGAAAAAAATAAACCCATAGCACCAGTAAACCCGCAAACCAAAATTTTGGATATCACTTCAGCGCCACGAGTGAATGCCCTTGCAAACAGCGAACCTGAGCCAGCCAATACATTGCTTTTAAGTACAACTGCAAAACCCCAACACATAACCATACATTCAGTGCTGCACAAAAATAGGGATGGTAAAAAAAACAAAATAACCTCGAAGAAATTTGACCCAGCCAACAGTAGCATGGATACTGTACTCTGGCACAATGAGGTATTAAAAAATGTAACAAGAATTAGCGACAAGGATGCCCCATCTGATAGTGAAAACACTAAACAAAATAATGCATTGGAAAACTCATCAACAACACTTGAAAAAGCTCCTTGGCAGGATCCCGCCTTTTTATACAAAAGCAATGCTGATACCTTATTGAAAAAAACAGAAGAAACATTCACGGCAAAGCCACCGGCCAAACATTTAAAAAGACATAAGTGGATGTGGGGCGCTACCCTTGCCGTTGGGCAGTCATTCTTATCTAATAAATTTCTATCTCTCGATAAAGAAATTACTAATTATTACAATCCGCCTAATTCTGCTGGTGCGGGTGGCAGCAATTCCGGAAGCGGTGCTCAGGCAGTGTATCCGGTCAAAATAATTAATTCAACCGGATTGATAGCCGGCGCATTTCTTGAAAAGAAAATTAGTAAAAAAGGAAAAATTTCTTTGGGTATCAACTATAGATATCTTTCTACAATAAATAATACCGGAAGTAAAATTGATAGTACCATGATTGCTTTTCGCTCAGGTGTGATAACTAACAGATACAGGAATAATTTCCATTATCTGGAGCTTCCGGTTTCATTAAAATTTCAACTAAATAAAAACTCTACTTTACCGCTTTGGGGGCTTGCAGGTATTAATGTGTCACAATTAATAAGCAGCAATGCATTACAATTCAAACCCAACCCAGGAATATACTATCGGGACAATACCCTATTACAAAATACTCAATGGGGCTTTAGTGCAGGCCTCTTTGCTACTTTATTTTCTCAGAAAAAAAATCCTGTAAATATTGGCCCATATTTTTATATCAATGCCTCCAGCGCAGCCAAAGAGGGATTGTACCACCAAAAGCATTTTAATTTCTTAGGTATTTCTGCAGAAGTTTTATTAAATAAAAAATAAATCAGATAGTGCAACGCTTTTGATTTTTCGATTGTCAAGGCATAGAAGAAAATAATTTATTAATTGAAAAAAAACTAAACACAAGGAATACACGAATAAAATATTTATTATGAAAAAAATTACACCCCATCATGTTTTTCTCTTTTGCACATTGTTCATTGCTATTCTTCTGAATGGTTGTGTAAAAGATTCGATCACCCGTACTTACTCCTACTCGTTTTTCGCCCCCGTGTATAAAACCACAGCAGAAGTAAAAGCCAATATAAAAAGCAATGCACCACAGGATTTAGTAAACACTGGTAAGTTAGTAATACTGGGCAATTATGTGTTCCTGAATGAAATTGATAAAGGGATTCATATAATTGATAATAGTAACCCGGCCTCACCCCGCAATGTAGCTTTTATTGATATTCCCGGAAATATAGACATAGCGCTGAAAGGCAATACCTTGTATGCCGACCTCTATACCGATCTGGTTACGCTCGATATAAGCAACCCAATGCAAGTGTCTGTTAAAAAATACAATGAAGGCGTATTTCCTTACAGGTCTTATAGCAATGCTCTTGAATACGACTCTACTAAAATTATTGTACGATGGGAAAAACGAGACACTACTGTTACGGTTAAAGTAAATAATACTTCAGGCCCTTTGACACAATATTATACTTCTGCAGGTGTATTTAACAATTCCGGCATCAAAAATTCAAGCGCCCCAATTGGCATAGGAGGCTCTATGGCACGATTTGCCATCGTAGATAAAAGATTATATACGGTTTCCAACTCCGACCTGAATGTCTTTAACATTGCTGCACCCAACGATCCTACTTTTTCTAAAAAAGTAAATGTAGGTGGCTTTAATATTGAAACTATTTTTCCCTTTAAAGACAAATTATTTATAGGCTCTCAAAATGGAATGTTTGTGTACAATATTACTAATGTGGACAACCCTGCCCTTGTAGGCCAGTTCTCGCATGTACAAAGCTGCGACCCAGTGATAGCAGACGACAATTATGCTTATGTAACACTTCGTACAGGTACTTCATGTTTCGGCAATGCTAACCAGTTAGAGATATTACAACTTAATAGCTTTACCAATCCAATACTTGTAAAAGGTTATCCATTTACCAATCCGCATGGCTTATCCAAAGATGGTAATCTCCTTTTTGTATGCGATGGCAGCGATGGATTAAAAATTTATAATGCTTCCAATGTTAGTAATCTTCAAAAGATCAAACAATTTTCAGGCCTTGCTGCCTATGATGTGATTGCTTATAATCACATTGCTTTAATGGTAGCAAAAGACGGATTGTATCAATACGATTATTCAGATGTAAATAATATTCATCTGATAAGTAAAATAGCTATCACTGCCAATTAAAAAGAGGCAATCAAAACCAGATTAAAACACCTTCTTTTTTTTATAGCAATAATTGCTAATAACTTATTTAAGTGCGCAATTAACAAACCAAATCGCTTAGGATTAATGTAAGATGGCATAATGCCAGAAGTAAATCGAAATGGTTTAATTGATATTTTTTACCAGGCAAAATACAAGGAAGCGCCTAGGAAAAATTCTACCAATTAACTAAAATAATTTTAAAAAAAATGAAAAGTAAAATAGTTTTTGCAGCAGTAATTCTTGTTGTAATAAATTTTTCAGCCAGTGCCCAAAAGAAAAAAAGCAGGTTTCATTCTATTAATACCTTTAGCCTGCTTAATGGCGAAAGTCAGTTCAGCACAGCCTTTCAGTCAGTTAATGGTATTGAAATAGCAAATGGCTTTGCAGGTATAGGCCTCGGCATAGATTATTACCAGCACCGTACTATACCATTATTTTTAGACGGCAGATGGAATTTTGGCTCAGACAAAAAAGGATTTATTTATGGTGACGTTGGATATAATTTTCCAATGAAAAATAAACCCGGTAACGAAGTGTGGCGCTATGATACCTACCACTTTTCTGGTGGTATATATACAGATATAGGAATAGGATATAAGGCCACATTGAGCAAAAAACTTTCGTGCCCTATTAGCATAGGTTACAGCTATAAAAAATTACAAAGTAAGATAGGCACTACAATTTGCCCATTTGTACCCCCATGCTATACCGACTACAATATTTATAATTACAAATACAACAGAATAGTAGTAAAAGCAGGGTTGGAATTTTAATCAAATGCCATTTGCCCATGCGGTGGCTCGTGGTTCTAAGCGTATTTGATGGCAATATTCATTTTTCTTAAAATCCAAAAATTCTGGCAAAATGATTCTCCAAATGATTTCGCATACCATTCCTAAATTTTTCAGGATTGCCATTTTCCAGAATATCCACCAACTCTTTATGCGAAACGAATGTTTTTAAAAGGGGTTGTTTTTTGAGCAGGCCACTATGGTGCACATAATCAAAGACAGGCAATAACATTTTCTGAAATTTCTTCAAGGTCTGGTTGTTGGTAATCTCATAAAGTTTGCCATGGAAAGCTACTTCGTGTTCTATATTGAATAAATGATATTGAGTAGCGGGTGGCTCATCTGCTACTATTTGTTTTAATTGAGCAATATCTTCCTTGGTGATGCGATAAAAAAGTAATTCTGCCATTCCGATTTCTAACACCAACCTTATTTCAAAAATTTCTTTTAATGTACCTTGATCTAATATATGCGGGTTCATACTTTTCGACATCATCCCAAACAAATCAGGACTGGTAATGACAGAGCCCTTTTTCTTTTTTGACTCTATCAATCCCATAATGCGTAATCTGGTAAGGGCTTCCCTGATAACTGTACGGCTGACACCCAATTTTTCTGCCAATTCAATTTCCTTAGGTATCACGTCTCCTACAGATAGCTTTCGCTCCTTTAATAAAGCCACCAGACTATCTTCTACCTTATCCACCAAAGAGCTCGTGTCAATCGCTTTTATTCCGGTTTTCAACAATTCCAGGTTCATATAATATGTATTACTTAATAATTAAGGTAGGCTAAATTATGAAAAATGAATGTTTTTACCTAAAAATGACATAAAACACTGATTATCAATGTTAAAATATTTTTAAATTTTTTTTGGTAAAATTAATTTTTTGTTATTATTTTTGATATGTCATACATAATACAATTAAAACAATTTAAAAATTGACTCTTATGAAATTTTCTATCTTGAAAATTGGAATTTTAGTTACCTGCTTTCTGCTGTCAGCTTCGGCTTGGGCACAGAATAAAACAATTACAGGTACAATAATTTCTGATAATGGAACACCCCTAGCTGGTGTGACCATTTCTGAAAAAGGCAAAAACGCATTGGCAGCATCAGACGACAAAGGTGAATTTCGAATTAGCGTTCCCACCGGAACCACATTAGTATTTACCTCTAAAGGTTTTGAATCTGCTGAAGCCAAAGTAGGCAGCACTTCTAAATTAGCGATAACGATGATAACTCACGTGTCTAAGATGGATGAAGTGGTGGTAGTAGGATATGGTACTCAAAAAAGATCTAAAATAACTGGTTCGGTTTCTAAACTGGATAGCAAAGTTTTAGAAAGTGGAGTACGTTCTAATCCACTATCAGCCTTGGAAGGAACAATACCCGGCTTAAGAGTTCAACAAACCTCTGGCCGTCCGGGATCTGTAGCCAGCGTAGTTTTGCGTGGAGGTACTACTTATGATGGTAGCGGTACGCCATTAGTGATTGTTGATGGTATTTTAAGAAGTGGCTTTAGCGATATGAACTCTGATGATATTGAATCAATGGAAGTTTTAAAAGATGCAGCGGCCACTGCGATATATGGTGCAAGAGCGAGCAACGGGGTAATTTTAATTACTACTAAAAGAGGCAAATCGGGTGTATCTAACATTACCTTAAATGCACGGTATGGAGTATCCAAATTAAATATTCCTTTCAAATTTTTAGATGCTAGAGATTATCTCTACTGGTCGCGTATGTCTATCAAAAATTCTGGCGTATATGACCCAAGCAGGCTTTCGCAATTAACCTCTTCTGGGCCTTTCGGTACGGGAAACAAGTTTTTGGACGGTAGTGGCAACGTAATAGATGGAAACAAAAGCTCTCTTGGCGTATGGAGTACCATGATTTTAGATAATACCAATCGTGGGAAACTAAAAGACGGATGGCAGACAATGATTGACCCTGTATATGGTGACACCCTGATATTTAATAGTTTTGATTATTCTAAATATGCATTAAGGCCTTCTGGAATTACTCAGGATTATAATGCCTCCATGACTGGCGGAAATGACAAAGGAAAATATTATGCCGGTTTTGGTAGTTATAATGAGTTGGGATTTCCTATTAATACCTTTTACAATCGTATAACTTTTGTATTAAACGGAGATTATAAATTAAAGTCATGGCTATTATCTTCATCCAGTTTGAACTATGCACGTGCCCGCTGGAGGGATGCAGTAACCAACTCTGAAGCCAACTATCTAACACGCTCACTGGGCGCACCTCCTACTATGAGAGGTAGAAATGAGAATGGCGACTTATTGGTGGGTAGGGATTATTCAGATGGTAACCCAGCAGTAAATGATGCTAAATTTATCCGTAACAATCAGTCTGATAAATTTACTTTATCACAGGCATTTAAAGTAGATTTTACTAAAAATCTTTACCTAAGAGCATCTGGCAACTGGTACTATGAAGAGGCAGTGAATGAAGCATTTAATAAGGACTTCTTACAAAGTCCGGGCTCTATTAATACCACCAGAAGCTCCAGTGCCTCTTTTTCCAGAAGCTTCAGCCAGACTTACAATGCATTTTTGAATTATGATGGAACAGTGGCCGATAAACATCATATCAACTTAATGGCAGGTTCAGAGTTTTATGATATTTATTCTAATAGTTTGTCAGCTTCCGGGTCAGGTGCACCTACTGATGATTTTATGGCATTGGGCCTTACCAGTTCAGATCAAGGTAAGAGGTCAATCAGCTCTGGCCATAGCCGCCAAAGGATATTATCCTTCTTTGGCCGTGCCACTTATGACTATGACAATAGATATTTATTAACAGGTACTTTCAGAAGAGATGGGTACTCAAAGCTGATTAACAACAGGTGGGGCGATTTCCCTGGTATTTCTATAGGGTGGAATGCCTCAAATGAAAAATTCTTCGATCGCTATAAAAATATCGTAAACTACCTTAAACTAAGAGCCAGCTATGGTATTAATGGTAATGTGGATCCTAATCAGATTGGAAATTATAATTTACAGGGAAGTTATGGTACTACAAGGTACAATTCAGGTGTAGGCTACTTACTTTCCGGTTTGCCCTTCCCCAATTTATTATGGGAAAGATCAAAGACCTATGAATTTGGTTTAGAAGCTACTATTATCAACAAATTTGATGTCTCAGTATCCATTTATAATAGAAAAACCGATAATAAAATATCTTCATTCAACCTTCCCGCTACTGCAGGATACTCTTCATTGACTACCAATAACGGAAGCATGCAGAACAAGGGTATAGAGTGGGATGTAAACTATAGGGTGTTAAGAAGCGGTGGATGGAAAGTAGATTTTTCAATTAATGGTGCATACAATGCAAATAAAATCCTGAAACTACCAGCTAATGGTTTATTGAACAACAGGCAAGGTGGTTTCCAAGTATGGGATCCTAAAACAGGGCAATTAATATGGGTAGGCGGTTACCAGGAAGGGCAAGACCCGAATGTAGCGTATGCTTATGTAGCTGAAGATTTGTATAGAACTACTGCAGATTTAGCAAAAGGAAACAACAGGGTAGATCTAAATGGCAACAAAGTATTATTAGGGCCAGGACTTTATAACAGCCTTACACCTGCTCAACAAAGCAAATATTACCCAATAGCCTTAGGTGATGTGCGGTGGAAAGACCTTGATGGCAATGATACTATTGATTACAGAGACAGGGTTTACATGGGGCGTACGGTTCCACGCTATGTAGGTGGCTTTACTGCCAGTGCCAGTTGGAAAAATATTTTTGTAAGCGCCCGTTTTGATTACGCTTTGGGTTTTGTACAATATGATGGTGCCAATGCATGGTTCCAAAGTATGGCACAAGGTTCGTTCAACACTACAGAAGATGTAAAGAACACCTATTCTGCTACTAATACCAATGCTAAGTTCCCTACCTATTATTGGGCCGATCAATTATTTAAAAACAATACGTTCAGGCCTTCAAGCATGTTCTACCATAAAGGTGATTACCTGGCCATAAGAGAAATAAATATCGGTTATTCATTACCTAAGGAGCTGGCTTCAAAAATAAAGAGCCAGGGAATTGATATCACACTTACCGGCCAGAACCTGGGCTACTTAAGCAAATCAACTCTATTCTCTCCAGAGCAGGTAGGCGGTACCGTTATAGGAACAGGTGGCTATCCATTACCACGCACATTTATTTTCGCACTTAAATTCATTTTTTAATCTACATATATGAAAAAGATATTTCTAACACTAAGCTTGTTTGCGTTTATTATAACGTTCAACGCATGTAAAAAACTTGATTTAGCGCCTATAGATTATTTTGCCAGTGGCAACTTCTGGAAAAATACAGCTCAGGTAGATGGTGCTATGCTTGGCCTTCACAGCCAGCTACGCGGATATCAGTTTACCTTTTACACTTTAGGAGAATTAAGAGGCGGCGACATGAAGGATGCTACCGGAGGTACTGGTACTTCATCACTGAATTCGCCTAATATTATAGATCAATTGCTGAGAGAATCTTCACCGGGCATTTCAAGCTGGGGCGGTTTATATAGCCCTATCTTTCAGGTAAATAATTTTATCTATCAAGTGGAGAAAGCTACTTTTCTTTCTGCCTCAGATAAATCATACTACCTTGGTCAGGCTTATGGATTAAGGGCCTTCTACTATTTTCAATTGTATCGCACCTTTGGCAGAGTGCCACTTGCCAAAGACCCTAAAGTATTGACCAATACGCCTACCTCAGCCGATCAGGCCTATTTGCCCCGCACCAAAACAGAAAAAGAATCACTTGATTTTATCAAAAGTGATATAGACAAATCTGTAACCAATTTTGGTGGCGATTATACTTCCAAGGGCCAAAAATCATTATGGTCTTTAGGTGCCACCAACATGCTAAAAGCTGAAGTGTACTTATGGTCAGCTAAAGTAAAAATTGATGGAGCAGCGCCTACTAATACCGCTGCAGATTTAACTACAGCAAGAGCAGCATTAGAAGATCTCATTCCGCATTATACCATGCAACCGAAATTCTCCAGTGTATTTGCTTACAGCAATAAAGGCAATAGTGAAATAATCTTTGCATTAAGATTTTCTGCAGCAGAAGCCACTAATAACTTTAGCCAGTTTTTGTATCAGCCATCTGATCCTATGGCAAGTTTTGTAAATGCAGGTGGCGGTTCATTAGTGCCCAATCGTTTTCAGGCCGACCCCACCAAAACAGGCGACCCTTTAAATCTTGCAGGTGGTGGCGCCATCATCAGGTATGAATACCAGTATGCGCTGTTTCAAACGTATGATACAGCCAATGACACCAGAGCACGTGGCACCTTTTTTGATTTTTACAAAAATCCAATCGCTAATAATAAATTCATCAACCTTGTAAAATTCATTGGAACTATTGATAACGGAAGCCGCAGTTTTTCTGATGATGTGCCCATTTACAGACTTGCAGAAGCGTATTTACTGCTGGCCGAGGTTAAAAACAAGCAGGGCGTAGATCCATCTGCCGAAATAAACCTGGTACGCGCCCGCGCTTACGGTGGTGCACCATTTGGAGGCAATGCTTATCCCATTTTTACTAATGGCTCATTTGAACAAAATGAATTAGCAATTTTTGCAGAAAGAAGTAAAGAATTAGTAGGCGAAGGAAAACGCTGGTACGACCTGCGCCGTATGCAAGATGGCACTGGTGATCCGCTGGCATTTAGGTTAGACTTACCATTGGTAGGCGTTATAAATAAAGCTACTGAAACCTACAAATTATTGTGGCCAATTGATAAAGGCACCTTATCATCTGATCAAACGTTGATCAACGATCAAAACCCAGGTTACCCTGGCACATAATGAAATTAAAGATTGGGAGCAATCATTTCTGCTCCCAATCTTTATTTATATAGTTTATCTTTCGAAATCTTGCTGCATATAATTTGGTACTCAACTTTAGATTGAGAATCATTTATTGCATTTTCAAAAAAAATATTAAGATCATGACAGACCATCTGCAAGGATTAATCGCTGCCCCATTTACACCAATGGATAAAAATGGGGAACTTAATCTCAACTTAATTTCTGAATACTACCAGTTTTTAAAAAAGAATAAAGTGACTGGCGCTTTTATCAGTGGCTCTACAGGTGAAGGCGTATCCATGTCTCTTATAGAAAAAAAATCCGTTGCAAAAGCATGGGCAGATGCCACCAACCATGACCCCGACTTTAAAGTAATGACCTTACTTGGTGGCACCAGTATTACAGATTGTATTGAACTGGCAAAGTATGCCCAACAAGTAGGCTTATACGCAGTTTCTTTTACAGCCCCATTTTATTTTAAACCAGCAGATGTATCTGTACTTGCCGCTTGCTGCAAAGAAATTGCAGACTCGGTACCAAACATGCCTTTTTACTATTACCACATTCCGGTTTTAAACGGTGTAGGGTTTCCTATGATTGAGCTTTTAAAAAATGTGGACGGCAAAATATCAAATTTTGCAGGCATAAAATATACGCATGAAGATTTTATGGACTTTCTGTCTTGCCTACATTTTCAGAATGGTAAATATGATATGCTTTGGGGCCGAGATGAGAATATGCTTGCTGCGCTAGCAGTAGGCGCCAAAGGCGCTGTTGGCAGCACCTTTAACTATGCTGCACCCTTGTACTATGATCTTATAGACGCATTTAATAAGAATGATTTGAAAAAGGCGCAAGCCTTACAACAACTTTCTATTGACATGATTACCTTACTGGGAAAATATGGCGGCATAGCTACAGGTAAAGCCTACATGAAGTTGGCCGGGCTTGATTGTGGGGGGTTTCGCCTACCAGTAAAGAATATGGACGAAAATAAATTTGAACTTTTTAAAAGAGATACACAACTAATAAACTTTAATAGTTTTTGCTCAACAAAATAATTTGGACAAAAAGTGAAAAATGATGATCCGACAATCTATATTTTTTATGATGATGGCTACTTCACTAATGACCAATGCTCAAAATAAAATTATTCCTATAGTAAAATGGAAGCGTGTAGCTGACTTACCGCCATCATTTGATCATTCAAAATCGCTGGGATTTGCAGGAGCCATTAATGGCATAAGTGATAATATCTTAGTAGTAGCAGGCGGCGCTAATTTTCCTGATAGATTACCATGGGATGGTGGGAAAAAATATTATTCTAATGAAATTCATATTCTTCAAAAAAAGAATGAGAAATATTTTTGGAAAAAAAATGTAGTTCAGCGACTTCCTCAACCAATAGCCTATTGCGGCAATACCTCAACCGCCAAGGGAATCGTATATGCAGGTGGCGAAAATGAAAAAGGGATTTCAGATAAATGTTTTTTGCTAAAATGGGATGCAATAAATGATAGTATAGGAGTACTGCCATTGCCTGACCTTCCTTTGGCCTTGACTAATATAGCCCTAACCCATATAGCAAACACCGTGTATGCTGCTGGTGGCGACGAAAGCAGCCACTCTTCCAGAAATTTCTTCTCATTGAATTTAGATGATGCCAATGCAACCTGGAAGCATCTTCCAGATTTGCCGGTGGCACTGGCCAACGCCACTTTAATAGCACAAGGGCCGCAAGGAAAGGAAAATATATATTTAATAGGCGGCAGATCAAAAACAGCCTCAGGTATCAGCGAGCTGCATGCTACCACCTACGTATTTAACCTAAAGAAAAATAATTGGCAAAAATGTGCTGACATCAATGACGGTAAAAATATATCCAATCTCTCAGCCGCTGCAGGCATTGCCATTGACAAAAATTTAATTTTAATGGTTGGTGGCGACAATGGTAAAACATTCCATAAAATAGAAACTTATATTTCCAGAATATCAAAGTCAAACACAGAAGAAGAAAAGGAAAAACTTACAGCAGAGAAAAATGCATTGAGTATTCACCACAAAGGGTTTTTCAAAGGCCTTTTATTATATAATATCCAAGAGAATAAATGGACAAATATTGGTGATTACCCCTTCCCTGCTCAGGTAACAACTACGGCTGTAAAATGGGGTAATAATATCGTAATTTCAAATGGCGAAATAAAACCGGGCATAAGAACACCAAGTGTGGTAATTGGCCTTGTAAAGTAATTTCCTTCCTCGGCATGCAATGACTTTTTATATTCTATGAATAATAGTATATTTTGAAATAGCCTCTTAGGTTTTTTCATAAAAACAAAGAATATGGTACAACAAAACAAAGATTATAAATGGGTAGTTGTAGCCTTACTCTGGGTAGTAGCGCTACTCAATTATATGGACAGGCAAATGCTGAGTACCATGAAACCATCCATGATGGTGGATATACATGAATTACAATCGGCCACCAATTTCGGCTATCTAATGGCTATTTTTTTATGGATATACGGATGTATGAGCCCCATCTCTGGAATAATTGCAGATAGAATCAGTAAGAAATGGCTTATTGTAGGCAGTTTGTTTGTATGGAGTGCTGTAACATTTTCAATGGGCTACGCAACCACATTCAACCAGTTATATGTACTGCGTGCAATCATGGGCGTTAGTGAGGCATTATATATCCCTGCCGGCTTGGCTCTTATAGCAGAATTTCATGATTCCAAAACGAGGTCGCTGGCAATAGGTGTACACATGACTGGCCTATACATGGGGCAGGCTTTAGGCGGCTTTGGGGCTACTATAGCACATAAATTTTCATGGCAAATGGCTTTTCACTCCTTCGGCATCATCGGTATTTTTTATTCAGTTATTCTAATACTCTTTTTAAGAGACAAGAAAACAATCAATGCAGATACAATTAATGAAAATATTAAAACAATCTCAGGATCAGGCATTTTAAAGGGGTTAGGGCTATTACTCACCAATACTTCATTTTGGATTATTCTGTTCTATTTTGCTGTACCCAGTCTTCCAGGGTGGGGTGTCAAGAATTGGCTGCCTACTTTATTTGCCGATAATTTACATATAGATATGGCACAAGCTGGCCCCTACTCTACTATTACGATTGCCGTTTCATCATTCTTTGGGGTAATTTTTGGTGGTATCCTATCAGACGAGTGGGTTCAAAAAAACATAAAGGGAAGAGTATATACCAGTGCTATTGGATTAAGTTTGACAATTCCGGCATTAATGTTTATTGGATATGGGCACTCCTTAGCGGCAGTGATAGGCGCTGCATTTTGTTTTGGCTTCGGCTTTGGTATGTTTGATGCCAACAACATGCCGATACTTTGCCAGTTTGTTTCGCAAAAATATAGGGCTACTGCCTATGGACTTATGAATATGGTAGGTGTTTTTGCTGGCGCCTTTGTTACTGATTGGTTAGGCAAATCTACAGATGCCGGTAATCTGGGTCAAAGTTTTGCTATGCTGGCTGGAATAGTACTGCTGGCATTGATCATTCAGATTAGCTTTCTTAGGCCCAAGGTGAATGATTTAACATAGAAAAATTATTGCCATGAAAAGGTTTGCATATAAATTTTCAATCTGTGCCTGGATCCTAATTTTAAATTTGGGATGCACAAAAAAAAGCGCTTCAGCACCGCCTGCCGCGCCTGATAAAATTCAGGCCGCTTCCTTTGTGCCAACCATGCCCATCATCAAAGGCCTGTCAATAAACCCTGTGTTAAGAATAGGCATCACCATTCCTGAAGGAAATTCAATACAACAATACAGAAAAATATTATGTACCCTTAATAACGGAGCAATTACAGCTATCCAGAAAATTGATGTTTATGTATCCTTAACAGGTACCAATGACATTACTACCTCCAATCTTATTGCCACTATCAGCCCTAATTCTACAACCTTTGAAATTCCATTTACCCTGAATGCACCTCCTAGTAATCCGTGTATTTATTTAAGTGTAGTATTAAATAATAATGCCCCCATCAATAATAAAATAGAATTGCATGCTACAAAATTGATAGATGCTACAGGCAAAGAGCTCTTAATAGACCAAGGAAATTTTATCTATTCAAAATATTGCGGATACGCATTAAGAAAAGGGGGAGATGATGGGGTGAATACCTATCGTATTCCAGGATTAATAACTACAGACAAGGGAACATTGATCGCAGTGTATGATATCCGCTATAATAACAGCAACGACCTTCCCTCATACATCAATGTAGGAATGAGCAGAAGTACAGACAATGGAAATACCTGGACACCCATGAAAGTGATTTTAAATATGGGCACAGGAACCCAACAAGGCGTTGGCGATCCAAGCATACTTTTTGACCCGGCAACAAAAAAAATATGGGTGGCAGCATTATGGGCCGCGAATGGGCATTCCATTGCACAATCAGGGCCGGGGCTTACTCCTGATGTAAGCGGCCAACTTGTAATGTGCAACAGTAATGATGATGGACTTTCATGGTCATCGCCCATCAATATTACTTCACAGGTAAAGGATCCTGCATGGAAAATATTTTTTCAAGGACCTGGCAGAGGTATAGCCATGAGTAATGGTACATTGGTTTTTCCTACACAATATTGGGATGCTTCCAATGTGCCCTATTCTACTATTATATATAGCAGCAATGGCGGAGTTAATTGGCAAAGAGCATCCAGTGCACCTAAATCAAATACCACCGAAGCTCAGGTAGTAGAGACTACCCCGGGCACACTAATGCTGAATATGCGTGACAACCGTGGCAGCTATAGAAGTGTATCTACCACGCCCGATATGGGTACTAACTGGACAGAGCACCCTACTTCGTATAATACTCTTCCCGACCCTGTATGCATGGCCAGCCTAATAAAAGCAAATGTGAATGTAAAAGGCTTAATGAAAGATATTTTGTTTTTTAGCAATCCCAACACTTCATCTGCACCCAGACAAAACATTACCATAAAAGCAAGCACAGATATGGGCCAGTCGTGGCCTGTATCAAATCAATTGCTGATAGACTCAAGAGAATGTTATGGATACTCCTGCTTAACTAAAATAGATGACAATAACGTGGGTCTTTTATACGAAGGCACAAAAGATTTGTATTTTGTCGTAATTCCTGTAACCGATATTATAAAATAAATAACTGCCATAGAAGTAACGCTGGAATAAATGCCCATGTTTAAAATAATATAAACCATGAAAAAAATAATTTTGATCTTAATTGCTATTTGTACTTTTTTAAATATTTATTCGCAAAGCAATGCCGTACCGGTTTTTGTTTCGGGCAAAGAAGGCTATAAAAGCTTTCGCATACCTGCAATTATTCGTTTACAAAATAAAAGTTTGCTTGCTTTTTGTGAAGGAAGAGTACATGGAGCAGCAGATTTTGGAGATGTAGATATTGTAATGAAAAAAAGTATAGATAATGGGAAGACCTGGAGTCCGTTGGAAAAAATAGTAGATGCAGATTCTTTGCAGGCAGGTAATTGTGCGCCGGTAGTAGATACTAACGACCCTGCATACCCGAATGGCAGAATATTTCTTTTTTACAATACAGGAAATAATCATGAAGGGGAAGTAAGAAATGGAAACGGGCTTCGTGAGGTGTGGTACAAAACTTCAACAGACAATGGTACAACCTGGAGCCAGCCGGTGAACATAACAGCGCAGGTATCTCGACCTAAACAGCCACAAATGAATTCTGCATATAATTTTACAGAAGACTGGAGAAGTTTTGCCAATACCCCCGGCCACGCTATGCAATTTCAAGGCAAAAAATACAAAGGAAGAATTTTCATTGCTGTAAATCACTCAGAGGGTGGCCCCAAAAGTGGCTTTACAGATTATATAGCTAATGGATTTTATACAGACGATCATGGAAAAACATTTCGTATATCGCCCAACGTTAGTATTGCCGGAAGCAACGAATCTACAGCAGCAGAATTGAGTAATGACAAATTAATGATGAATAGCCGGAATCAGAAAGGCGATATAAGGGCAAGAATTGTATCCATTAGCAGTAATGGTGGCGAAAGCTGGGACACTACTTATTTTGACCATACTTTAATTGACCCTGTAAATGAAGGAAGTATATTAACAATCGGAAAAAGGAAAGGAAAAAATATTATTGCCTTTAGCAATGCTGCAGATACTAAACAAAGAAATAACCTAACGCTACGCATCAGTTATAACGACGGCAATACATGGGCAAAGTCTATAGTAGTGGATAAAATAGCTAAAGAAAAAAATAATGATTATACGGCCTACTCTGATCTGGTAAAAATAAATAAGAGTAAAATTGGTGTATTGTACGAAAGGGATGGGTATAAAGAAATTGTTTTTACCGTAATCAAATGGAAATAACTTGTAATCAAAGCTTAATGCTTTTCAAATCAAACAGTAATCACGATAGGCAATTACCTCGTGATTAAAATTATTTAAAATCAATGCCACAAAATATTTCTTATGAATAATTCCCAACAGAAATTAATAGAACTACAAAATTTCTATTCCACCCAATTACTGAATGATACAGTACCCTTCTGGTTTCCCCGATCGTTTGATAAAGAGCATGGCGGATACTTACTGATGCGAGATGAAGATGGAACTTTGATAGATGATGACAAGGCAGTATGGATACAGGGAAGAGCTACCTGGCTATTGGCTACACTTTACAATACAGTAGAAAAAAAACAGGAATGGCTGGAAGGTGCGAAGCTGGGGTATGAATTTTTAAACAAGCATTGTTTTGATACTGATGGTCAAATGTATTTTCATGTAACTCGAGATGGAAAGCCGCTACGCAAAAGGAGATATTTTTTTTCTGAAACATTTTATGTCATTGCAGCCGCCGCTTACGCCAAAGCAAGTGGGGATGAGGAAGCTGCCACCAATGCAAGAAAGGTATTTGGCACCTGCCTGCAATATGCAACAGGCGATAAAAAATTAAATCCCAAATTCTTTGAAACACGCCCCACCAAAGGGATTGGTGTGCCAATGATTATGATTAACACCGCGCAGCAATTAAGAGAAACCATTGGCGATCCACGCTGCAACGAATGGATCAGTAAATGGATAACGGAAATAGAAACTGATTTTGTGAAAGATGAAATTAAATGTGTGATGGAACAAGTAGCTCCTGATGGCTCTATCATAGACCATGTTGACGGAAGAACACTTACACCCGGCCATGCTATTGAAGGTGCATGGTTTATTTTACATGAAGCAAAGTATCGGAACAATGATTCGCACCTTATTGCACTTGGATGTAAAATATTGGATTATATGTGGGAACGTGGATGGGATAAAGAATATGGCGGCATGCTTTACTTTAGAGATGTGTACAACAAGCCAGTGCAGGAATACTGGCAGGACATGAAATTCTGGTGGCCACATAATGAAACCATCATAGCTACCTTAATGGCATACCTGATGACGGGCAATGAAAAATATAAACAATGGCATGAGTTGGTGCACGATTATGCTTATGAAAATTTTCATGATAAGAAAAACGGTGAATGGTATGGATACCTGCATAGAGATGGCGGCTTAGCTCAAACAGCCAAAGGAAATTTATTTAAGGGCCCATTTCATTTGCCCAGGCAGGAGTGGTATTGTATGCAATTGATTAAAGCATACCTGAATGAAAAGTAACAGATAGTATTGCTCGTGGCAATATATCCATCGCGCAATCAATAAAATTCCTTTGCGATTTAAAATTTAATAATAGTATGAAGAGCGCCCTAATCCTCTTGGCAATTTTTCTTTCTGTAAAAATTGTAATAGCGCAACAGCGCTTATCAGCCACACCACCTATGGGCTGGATGACCTGGAATTATTTTGGAGCCAATATTAATGAACAGGATATTAAGGAAATGGCAGATGCAATGGAAAAAACAGGAATGATTAAAGCGGGATACAATTACCTGATGATAGATGATGGCTGGCAAGGTGGAAGAGATAATAAAAATAATATAATTCCTGATGCAAAGAAATTTCCTGCGGGAATAAAAGCGCTTGCCGATTACGTTCACAACAAGGGATTAAAATTAGGCATCTACTCCGATGCAGCACAACTAACCTGCGCAGGATATACTGCCAGCCTTGGATTTGAAGAGCAGGATGCCAAAACATTTGCTTCTTGGGGAGTTGATTATTTAAAATACGACTACTGCCATGCCCCCGCCGATGTAGAAACAGCAAAAGCCCGTTATAAAAAGATGAGTTCGGCTTTAAAAAATTCAGGCAGAGAAATAGTTTTTGGTATTTGCGAATGGGGGCAACGCACTCCTTGGCATTGGGCTGCTGATGCTGGCGGGCAGTTATGGCGCACTACCTACGACATACGCGACAAATGGAAAAACTTATCGCCTGAAAAAAATAGCGAAGGCATTATAGACATACTAGATATAAATGCTTCGCTAAATGCGTTTGCTGGCTCAGGTCATTGGAACGATCCAGACATGTTGGTTACGGGCTTGTACGGAAACAAAGGCCCGGCTGGGGATGAAGGTGGTATCGGCTGTACCGATATAGAATATCAAAGCCAATTTAGTTTATGGGCTATCATGGCAGCGCCATTAATTGCCTCAAATAATATAAGAACCATGAATGAATACACTAAAAATATTTTATTGAATGAAGAAATCATTGCAATCAATCAGGATATATTGGGCGTACAGGCAAATAGAAAAATCGCTAATGACTCAATCAATATTTTTGAAAAGCCACTTTCAAATGGAGACGTTGCCATAGCCATTCTAAATAGAAAGAAATCGGCTATTCATTTTAAAATTAACTTTAAAATATTAGGGCTAAATGGGAAATACAAAATCCGGGATTTATGGGCTCATGAAGAAGTTGGCAATAGCAGCAATTGGAAGGGTATCATACAAAGTCATGAGACAAAAATTTTTCGACTTAAAAAATTATAACAACAATGCGCTGATTAAAAAGAAATACTAAAACAACTCTACCTGAATTTTTATAAATAGACATTATGAAAATAAAACACTTCCTTCTCTATATTTTTTTGTTAGTGGTTAGCCCTTCATTTGCCCAATCATACCAACCCACAGATGGCAATGTAGCAGCCCGACAGCAGTTTCAGGATAATAAGTTTGGCCTATTTATCCATTGGGGCCTCTTTAGTACATTGGCCGATGGCGAATGGGTAATGAACAATCGCCACATTAAAAAAGAAAATTATAAAAGACAATTGCAATCATTTGATCCTGTAAATTTTGATGCTGCCAAATGGGTAGCAGCGGCAAAAAGTGCAGGGATGAAGTATATCGTATTCATCACACGGCATCACGATGGATTTTCTAACTGGGACACACATTACAGCGACTGGAAAATAACCAACACACCCTACGGTAAAGATGTACTGAAATTGCTGGCTGATGAATGTAAAAAACAAAACATGAAGTTGGGCTTATATTATTCCTTACTCGACTGGTACAGAGATGACTACCCACACGAAACGGGTAGAACCGGGCAAGAAACAGGCCGCACTGCAAAAAGCAATTATGCTGCTTATCTGCAATTCATGAAAAATCAGCTAACAGAATTACTTACTAACTATGGAGAAATTATGTCCATCTGGTTTGATGGCCATTGGGACCAAACCAATGTAGAAGGCAGTAAAGATATGAGTCCAAGAATTGATTGGAAATACAATGAAATATATGCACTCATACATCGTATTCAACCAAATTGTTTGATAGGCAACAATCATCACCTATCACCATTACCGGGCGAAGATTTTCAAATGTTTGAAAGGGACCTCCCCGGCCAAAACAAATCGGGGCTTAGCTTTCAGGCAGCATCAGAAAGTTTGCCCCTTGAAACATGCGAAACGATGAATAAATCATGGGGTTATAATATAGCTGACACTGATTACAAAACCGTAAAGCAATGTGTACAATACCTTGTAAATGCTGCAGGCCGAAATACCAATTTTTTATTGAACGTAGGTCCTATGTCTGATGGAAGTATCCAACCGGAATTTACAGATACCCTCAAAGCTATTGGTGATTGGATGAATAAATATGGCGAATCAATTTATGGCACAAGGGGCAATATTATTGAACCACAAGATTGGGGCGTAGTTACCGAAAAAAACAAAGCTCTTTATGTTCATTTGCTTGATGCATCGGAAAAGGATTATGTTTTTATTCCCGGCATAAAAAGTAAAATTATTTCAGCAAAATTATTCAATGGCAATACACCATTGAAATTTAAACAGCAAGCCGAAGGGGTATTTGTTTATATCAAAAACCAACCACTCGACAATACTGATACCATTATAGAATTGAATCAGAAATAATTTATCTATTACTCGCAAAAAATCATCAGGTACTTTCAATCATTACTGCCGCTTTCTCTGCTATCATATACACCGGAGCATTTGTATTGCCCGATACGATGGTGGGCATAATAGAACAATCCGCCACCCTAAGATTAGCAATACCACCTACCCTTAGTTCATCGTTTACTACAGCCATTTCATCGCTTCCCATTTTGCAGGTACCTGCCGGGTGATAAACTGTTTCCAGGCTTTTTTGAATGTGCAACAAAATACTTTCACCACTACTGCAATCTGGCGGGTAAATAAGATGCTTACGGTAAGGGGTAAATGCATGAGCCTGCATTACTTCTATAGCCCGCTTCGCCATTTCTACCATCACTCTTTTATCATTTTCAATACTCAGAAAATTGGGTTGTATCAGTGGAAAATCAAATGGGCTATTACTTCGAAGCGACAGAAAGCCTCTACTTTCAGGCCTTAATAAAGTTGGTAAAATTGTATAGCCATCTTCATTCACCGGAAAAGTTTTTAAATCATACGGATCGGTTGTGTAATCGCCTCCCACTTGTGCAGCTGTAAACTGAAATTGATAATCTACCCTGCCCGGGCTTAGCGATGTGCTGCCAAAAGCAACCGCTTCTAAAGGGCCAATTGTCAATGATCCTTTTCTTAAAAAAAACCATTGCATCAAATCAGCTATTTGTTGCTTAAATTTTATATGATGATTTTGCCCCGCTCGTATATCTGAAGTGCTACTGATGGGAAAAAATAAATGATCCTGTAAATTTTTTCCCACGCCGGGCAGGTGTTTTACGCATGGTATGCCGTGCTGTTTTAATTCATCTTTATCACCAATACCCGAAAGCATCAGCAATTGAGGAGATGCAAAGGCGCCAGCGGAAAGTATTACTTCTTTGCTTGCAAAAAATTGTTGGGTGATATTTTTACCCGTCATTACCTCTACCCCTTTGGCAATATCATTTTCTAAAATTATTTTTTTAACATGTGCATAGGTGAGTATGGAAAGATTTTTTCTTCTTAAGGCAGCTTTTAGAAAACTTGCAGCAGCGCTATGCCGCTTACCATCCTTTATGTTGAATTGAAAAAATCCGGCTCCTTCCATACTTTCGCCATTGTAATCCATATTCTCAGTAAAACCACACTGTATGCAGGCATCTACAAAAGCTTTTGCAAAGGGGGTTTGAAAATTTTTAGCAAATGCTACATTCAATTCGCCCTGCTGGCTATGGTACTGATTGTGTATATCCTCATTGTGTTCTGATTTCTTAAAGAAGGGTAACACTTCCTCAAAACTCCAGCCTTTATTTCCTTGAGCAGCCCAGTCATTGTAGTCTTCTTTATTGCCTCTCACGTATGCCATTGCGTTGGTAGAACTACAACCACCCAATACTTTCCCTCTCGGTAAATAAATTTTCCGGTTAAGTACATGTGTCTGAGGTTCGGTAAAATAACCGCCCCAATCTACTTTGCTGTGGTGCAGTTTCAGATAGCCGCCTGGTATATGTATTTCTGGTTTTTTATCAGGGCCGCCGGCCTCTATGAGCAATACCCTGTGGGATGGATTAGCCGAAAGGCGATTGGCCAATACGCAACCGGCACTCCCGGCGCCAATAATTATGTAATCAAAATTTGTATGCATCAATTAGTCTTGCTGAAAGATATGAAGAATTTTATATTGGTAAATAATCTCGAATAAATATCTCTTGACTTAGGCTCATTTTATAAAACATTCCACTTATAATATCTTCAAATTAAAGTATATTAGTCTTTGAATCTCATCAATATGAAACCAACCATATCTTTATCATTTTTATTTATTTGTCTTACCCAATTCCTTTTTGCACAACAACCGGCCATATTAAGCTTACCCGATTATCCCGACTCATTATTTCCCACATATTACCATCAGCGCGTTACGCAGTTTAATGCACTACCACAAACAAAAGGTGATATTATTTTTATTGGCAACAGCATTACAGATGGCGGTGAGTGGAGTGAAATTTTTAATGATATTCATATAAAAAACCGGGGCATTAGCGGTGATATTTCTGCCGGTGTTATTAATAGAATAAATGAGGTGGCAAAAAGGAAGCCGGCAAAAGTTTTTTTATTGATAGGGATAAATGATTTGGGCAAAGGAATATTGCCTGATAGCGTAGTAAAGAATATTTTATTCATTGCAGACTACTTGCGGCAGGAAGTGCCCTCTGTGAAATTATATGTTCAAAGTATTTTGCCTGTGAATGCTGCGTTTGGAAAATTTGCCGGCCAAACTTCTAAAGGCAACCAGATAAAACAAGTAAATGAAAAGTTGCTAAATGAATCATCTGCGCATCAGTATAAATTTATTGACCTGCATTCTTCATTTGCCAACAGTGATGATAAACTAAACGCAAAATATACAAACGATGGATTGCACCTTTTGGGTGAGGGTTATCTCTTATGGAAGCACATTGTATTTCCTTATGTGTACGATTTGCAAGAGCAGCCTTCGCTGATTCCATTACCACAGCAGTTAATTTGGAAAAATGGCGCTTTCCCTCTTTATAAATGCCAATCAATTATTGTAAATCAGCAGGGAATTGAAAACGAGGCAACGCAACTAAAAGAAGCGCTTCAATCATTTGGCTGGAATGCACAAATAAAAAACAGGACTACTTGTGCTGAACCCTTTATTGAATTACAATTAGAAAAAAATAATGCTACATTTCAAAATAAGGAAGCCTATAAACTCACAGTAACAGAAAATAAAATTAGCATCACCGCACCTACTTCTCATGGAATATTTAATGGCATACAAACATTAACGCAACTAATGCGTGACGGAACAATTGTAGATGCTTGTGAAATAACCGATTGGCCTGCATTTTCGTGGAGAGGCTATATGATTGATGTAGGGCGAAATTATATGTCTGTAAATTTACTGAAACAGCAGATAGATGTGATGGCTGCCTATAAGTTTAATGTATTTCATTTTCATTCAACAGAAGATATTGCCTGGCGCATTGCCATCAAACAATACCCACAACTTACCGCACCGGAAACCATGCTGCGCAATAAAGGGATGTACTATACTGAGTCTGATATAAAAGAGTTAATCAGTTATTGTAAGGTGCGCCATATAACTTTTGTTCCGGAAATAGATATGCCAGGGCACAGTGCAGCCTTTAAAAGAGCAATGAAAGTAGATATGCAAAGTGATTCCGGATTGCTATATTTAAAAAATATCTTGAAAGAAATTTGCACCAGCTATGATGTACCCTACCTACATATTGGCGCTGATGAAGTAAGAATTACCAACAAAAATTTTATTCCCAACATAACAGCTTATATAGAAAGCCTTGGTAAGAAAGTAATTGGCTGGCAACCCGGTGGCAATTTTACAGAAAATACCATCAGGCAATTGTGGATGGATGACAATGCACATTTGGCAACAAATAAAAATATAAAGTACATAGATTCCAGGCATCTTTATTTAAACCACATGGATCCGCTGGAAGCTGTTGTTACAATTTTCAACAGAAAAATTGATGATAAAGAAAAAGGAGATGAAACGGCACTTGGCGCTACATTATGCATGTGGCACGACAGGGCCGTAGCCGACGAAAAAGATGTTCTGAAAATGAATCCTGTTTACCCCGGCATGCTTGCCTTTGCAGAAAGAACATGGCGGGGAGGCGGGCAAAGCGGATGGGTAAGTAACATCAGTGATGGCGATGAAAAAGCTTTCGTGGAATTTGAAAACAGGCTAATGGATAACAAGGAAGAATATTTTAGTGATAAACCTTTTGCTTATGTTAGGCAATCAGGGATGCATTGGAAATTAATAGGGCCCTTTGACAATAAGGGCGATGTCACAAAAATATTTTCGCCAGAATCGGCAAGATGGAATGAAGGCAAAGAAAAAATTTATAAAGAAGTTACAGGTGGCACCATAGTTTTGCGCCATTGGTGGGCGCCTTTGATTAAAGGCGCTGTAACTGAGCCCAAGGAAAACGCTACCTGGTATGCCACTACCACTTTATGGTGTGATGAAGCCGGAGAAAAAAAATTCTGGATAGGCTTTAATAATCTTTCTAGATCTCCTGCTACAGACTCGCCACCCGAAGGTGCATGGAACTCTTTGGGAAGTGAGGCTTGGGTAAATGGCAAATTGATTGCTCCACCTAAATGGGAACATGCCGGGCAGAAAGGAAATGCTGAAATACCCCTCATTGATGAAGGATATGAATACCGTGAGCCAACAAAAATATTTTTAAATAAAGGATGGAACACCGTTTTGCTCAAAATGCCCATCGGAAGTTTTAAAGGAAAAGATTGGCAGAATCCTGTAAAATGGATGTTTACCTTTATTCAGGTAAAATGATTTATTTTAAAAATGAACAATACTCCAGACTAATATTCATATATCGACTTTTAAAAAACATTGGATTAACAATCCTCTTAAAAAAATAAAAATGAAAATATTCTTAATGTCCATTTTTTTATCCGGATTTCTAAATACTCTCGGACAACAATTCAACAGCATTATACCTGCGCCTGTAGAAATGAAAACTTTGCCGGGAAATTTTTCGATAGGTAAGACAACAACAATTAAATTTAATACAGCTCAAAAAGAACTATATGCGGCCGCTCAATTTTTAAAAGATCACATCAACAGTATTAGTGGTTATAATCTCGAATTCAATAAGCCTGCCACTACTATGCTGGAATTGAAGCTTGGCAAAATAAACGATATTGGAAACGAAGGATATTTACTTTCTGTAACTCCTTCCAGCATCAATATTACCGCCAATACAAAAACTGGAATTGTTTATGGCCTGCAATCCTTATTCCAGTTACTGCCGGCAATTCGCACCAATGCAGCGCTTACGGTATCGTGCATGAACATAAAAGATTATCCTCGTTTTAAATGGCGAGGCATGCATCTTGATGTAAGCCGCCATTTCTTTGGACCTGAGTTTGTAAAGAAATATATAGACCTGATGTCGCAATATAAATTCAATACCTTTCATTGGCACTTAACTGATGATCAGGGCTGGCGTATTGAAATAAAAAAATATCCGTTGCTTACACAAATCGGTGCATGGCGCGTAGATAAAAACAACATAACATGGAGCAGCAGGCCACAGGCACAATTAGGCGAACAGGCTAATTACGGAGGCTACTATACCCAAGAACAGATTAAAGACATTATAAAATATGCTGCCTTGCGCAATATTACAATTGTACCTGAGATAGAGATGCCCGGGCATAGCGCTGCGGCCATTGCATCTTACCCCTTTCTGAGTTGCCTGCAACAAGCACAATTACCAATGACTGGCGGCAACTATACCAATATCTCATCTAATTATTGTGCAGGCAACGATAGTGCGTTTACTTTTTTAGAAAATGTATTGACAGAAGTGATGAATTTATTCCCCTCACAATACATACATGTAGGCGGCGATGAAGTAGATAAAACATCCTGGAAAAATTGCCCCAAATGTCAGGAAAGAATGAAAAAAGAAGGATTAAAAAACGAAGAAGAATTGCAGAGCTATTTTATTAAGCGCATAGAAAAATTCATTAGCAGTAAAAAAAGAAAAATGATAGGATGGGATGAAATACTGGAAGGTGGCCTTGCGCCTGAAGCAACAGTGATGAGTTGGCGTGGTGAGGCAGGCGGAATCGAAGCGGCCAAAATGAACCACAATGTAGTAATGACACCCGGCACCCCCTTATATTTTGATCACTATCAGGCAGACCCCGCAACAGAGCCTCGGGCCATTGGCGGATTCAATACACTAAAAAGAGTATATGATTACAACCCCATTCCAAAAGAATTAGATGAACAACAATCAAAATTTATTTTAGGGGCACAAGCCAATCTCTGGGCAGAATTTATTACAACATCAAAGCAAGTAGAGTACATGGTATTGCCTCGTATGCTTGCCTTAGCAGAAGTATTGTGGAGCCCCCAAGCAGCAAAAGATTGGAATAATTTCAATGAACGATTACAATATCATCTCAAGGCATTTGATCAAAAAGGATTGAATTACAGCAAAGGAAATTTCAAAGTAAATATTAACCCATCAATACAAGATGGAAAACTATTGGTATCACTTTCTACAGAGGCTTACAAAGGCCAGGTTTATTATACCTCAGATGGTACAACACCAGATTTATCAAGTAAGAAATATACAACACCTATTTCAATTGATTCATCTGTAACCATAAAGGCGATTACTGTAGTGGATGGTAAAATAATGAGTGCCATACCTGCACAGCAATCATTTATACTTCACAAGGCCATTGGCAAAAACGTTAGCTATACAAATCCTGTAAGCCCCTATTACAGAGCCAATGGGCCTAGTTCACTCACCGATGGGGTAAGAGGAACAGAAGAAATTGGGAAATACTGGCAGGGGTTCAGCGAAAAAGATATGATAGCCACAGTAGATTTGGGTCAATCAGAAAGTATTCATAGTCTTACTTTAGGCTGCCTCCAGCATTATAATGATTGGATTTTTCTACCACAGTTTGTAAAATTTGAAACATCAGAAAATGGAGTAGATTTTGAAGAAGTAAAAACTATTATCAATCCTATTGATATGAATCAGAAAACTGCACTGTATGATTTTAAGGCAACTTTTGCACAGAGAAATGTTAGATATATAAGGGTAACTGCAAAAAATAATCCTTGCCCACCCGGGCACAGTGGCGCCGGAAAGCCATCCTGGATATTTACTGATGAACTAATTGTTCAATAAAATAATTAAAGGCTGGCAATCCAAATGTATAGGAGGCAGGTGAAAAGGTAGGCCTTAAAATATTTATTAATCCACAATAAAAACATGTTGTATCGAGATAAAAAAAACACTTTGTCTTTATTGAACTATCAATTGTTTACTGATTTGGATATCTTTTTCTGATAACGTAATTAAATAAACTCCCTTTGCCATTCCCAAAAGATTGATACGGATAATATTACCCCCCCGTTGTACAGCAACTGGTATTTTTCTAACCTGCCTGCCCCCTGCATCATGGATATACACATTGCCGGCAAAGTCTGCTGAAGAATTAAATGTAAGACTTGTAAACGCTTCGGCTGGGTTGGGATAAAGAAAAACTGAAATATTTTTTACCTCGCAATTGCTCTGAATGATTTTTGAATATTTAAAATGACCATCTTTATCCACCTCTTTTAGCCTGTAAAAACCGTGGCCTGCAAAATGGTCTTCAAATTGGTAATCCGATGTAATGCCCGAAGCATTTAGATGAACAATATCTTTCCATGAATTGCCATCAATGCTCTTTTCCACAACAAAATAATCAGAATTTGTTTCCACGCCTGTTGACCATTGCAAAAAGGCGCCGTCATTTTTACAGACAGTATTAAACGAACTAAAGATAACCGGCAAAGCACTTAATGATGAACCAATTGTCCACATAGAAAAATCGTTGATATTATTTTTTTGAAGCCATTTGGCAGTAACATCTCTTGCATCGGGAACAATCTGCGACCATGAAATCCCGTTGTCGCTACTCTTCCATAATACCGCTGCGCTTGGATCTGCACCATTTAACTCTGCATTAAGGTAATGAAATTTTGCGCTGGCATTTAAGCCGGAGTTGTTAGTGGGGTCAATTTTATAATAGCGTTGAATTAACCCGGTAGAGCTTCCACTATACACCACTACACCACAGTAGCGAGTAATGGTTGTACTCCCCGGTGCATTTGCACTTGAATTTATTTCCACACCCAGGTTGCCGGGGATAGCATTGGAGGAGGCACCAAGGTTTTGGGTAATGATAATTTGGCCTGCTCCGGTAGGGTCATCCATGATTCTCGCCGTCTCTGTTTCATTTTTTATGCCTCCGCTTGAAGCAAAAGTTACAACGTTATTTTTAAGATTCAGATTTCCGGAATTCATTTGTAGAGAATCATTGATCATAATTGGTTGAGCCAATTGCACACCTTGTGTGTTATTAAGTACCAGATCATAAAAACCAATGCTGCTGCCTCCACTGCTGCCTATAACTGTGGGTATCGTATTGCCTTGTATTACAAATGTTCCGTTTCCTGATGTAAGTGTTCCATTGTTTTTAAAAAGGCTGAAGTCTTGAAGCGTAGTAAAAATATTTCCATTGCAAACCAACTGAGCACCGCTTTGTATTTGAAACGTATTTTGTGAAAAGCTGTACATAGGCATACAAAGCATTGCAAAGAATGTAGCATAGAGAAGGACAATAATATTTTTCTTCATAAAATATTATTTTGAATTAATCATTGATTCTAATTTCTCAAAGCGCTTCTGCAAGTCAGTATTTTGTCTTTTTAATTCATTTATCTGCTGCAGTTGGTTTTCATTTTTTGCATTAAGCTCCTGCACTGCTTTTACAAGTGGCACTACAAATTGTGCATAAGCTAATCCATAAGCTTCCTTATCAGATTTTGGAACTTCTAGGCCATCAAAATCATAGTTGGTTTCTTTAGCAGCCTTTTCTACTTCCTGTGCTACAAACCCACTGTGGCGTATTCTTTCTGAAGCGCTGTAATCTACAGTGGAAGCAAATTTTGCATCTGAACTTTTCTTCCCATTGATAAATTCGTCATATTTTTTTGTTTGAAAATTATAAATGACCGGCCTTAGCTTCATAATAAAATCGAGTCCCTTTACATTTTCAGTTATATTGATTTTAAACCTCCCATCAGAGGGTGAGGTAAAAGGTACCTGCCCCTCTATTACTGTAACCCCCGGATTGCCCAGCCTTATTTTATTGCTAACATTTACTGATGCTCCCACCCCTATTGCAGTAGCATTGCTTATTCCATTGGCACTAGCGCCACTACTTGCGCCTATAAAAGTGCAATTTGAAACATCATAACCACCTCCGGCAAGGAAGCCTATACCAACGTTACTACTGCCGGTGATGATGCCATTGAGTGATTGCGTACCACAAGCAGCATTGTAATTACCGGTTGTATTGTTCATGAGTGCTCGCCAGCCATTTGCTGTATTGCGAATGCCGGTGCTGCTGGAAAAAAGTGCACTATCGCCATTTGCTGTATTGCCTATGCCAGTGGTATTGGCATAAAGTGCTTGTAGTCCATTTGCTGTGTTGCCAATGCCAATGGTATTAGAATAAAGCGCCTGCACACCATTTGCTGTGTTGTTATAGCCCGTAGTGTTAGCATAAAGTGCTTGTAGTCCATTTGCTGTGTTGCTATAGCCTGTGGTGTTGGTAAAAAGTGACTGTAGCCCATTTGATGTGTTGTTACTTCCGGTAGTGTTAGAAAATAGAGCTGCCTGCCCATTTGCTGTGTTTGAATACCCGGTGGTGTTGGTATAAAGTGCCGCCTCTCCATTAGCTGTGTTTGTATATCCGGTAGTGTTGGAATAAAGCGCCGCTTGTCCATTTGCAGTATTATAATCGCCAGTGGTGTTGGTATAAAGTGCCTGTGAGCCATTCGCCGAATTGTAATTACCGGTGGTATTAGAATACAATGCCTGATAACCATTTGCCGTGTTGGGCGATCCGGTTGTATTGAGAAAAAGTGCCTGATAGCCGGTAGCAGTATTGTTAGAGCTGATTGTATTACCAAGTGCTTGTGTACCATTTGCTGTATTGAAATTACCGTTAATATTGGCATGTAGCGCAAGGCCTCCATTTGCAGTGTTATAAAAGCCGGTGGTATTAGAATAAAGCGCCTGTACACCATTTGCCATATTGTAAGTGCCGGTGGTATTAGAGTAAAGCGCCTGATAGCCATTGGCGGTGTTGTTATTGGCGGTAGTGTTGGAATAAAGCGCCTGATAGCCGGTGGCAGTATTGTTAGAGCTGTTTGTGTTAGCGAGCGCCCATCTACCGTTCGCTGTATTGTAATTTCCTATTGTATTAGCTGAAAGCGCTGCGTCGCCATTTGCAGTGTTGCTACTGCCGGTAGTGTTATAAAAAAGTGCCGCGTGCCCGGTTGCTGTATTGTTGATGCCGGAAGTGTTGTTATAAAGTGATGACTGCCCATTCGCAGTATTGTAATAACCTGTGCTATTGGAATAAAGTGACATTTGGCCATTTGCAGTATTGAAATATCCGACAGTGTTTGAATAAAGTGCCTGTTGGCCATTTGCTGTGTTCTGCACTCCAGTAGTGTTAGAAAAAAGTGCCTGCGAACCATTAGCTGTATTATTAGAGCCGGTAGTGTTGGCATAAAGCGTCAGGTAGCCAGCAGCAGTATTTGCTGACCCTACATTTACACTTATGGCGCCATAACCAAAACCAACATTCCCTTTGGCCGCATCGTAGTCTAAATATCCAGCATTGCCGTTGTTTACTTTAAATACCAATGGCTGCGCATCAGTAGTTCCTATAAAATTAATAGCAGGGTTGGTGCCGCTGTTCCCTGTTAAGCCCCATCCTGTGCCGCTTCCTACGGGTTGCCAATTGGGAATAAGTGGTGTGCCTATATTTACCATTAACTTGTTCACGGTGGAATCATACACCAGCAATCCTCTTGCGGGATTGGCAATACTGGTTAACTGTGTACTGAGCATACGTGGTAGCAACATCCCTTTATTGCTGCTACTTACATCAAGTACTGAAGAGGCATCACCGGTAGTGCCGGTAGTATTGATGGATACAGATTGTGCTTTTACATTGCTGATATACAGTGCCAATAGCAAAAACAGGATTTTTTTCATTTGTATATTGTTTAAATTTTTCAACTCATTTAAAAAACGCAAGCGATGAAAAAGAACATATAGCTTCCGTATTCACTTTTTTAGATAGAGTAAAAGTATTATCGATAATAAAAAAATACAACTACATAATCATGTAGTAACAAGAGAAGGAATGGTACAATTTCTAAAGGAAGACTGTAAGGAGCTTATTCTTGAATGCTTTGGAAACCGCTTCAGTAGCAGAGTGTACATGAAGCTTGTCGTAAATTTTTTTGATATGGAAGCGAACGGTATCAATGCTGATCTTCAAATCGGCTGCAATCATTTTATAACTATACCCGTTCACAAGATATTGCAGAATGGTTGTTTCTTTCTGTGTAAGGTTGTTGATTTCCTGTTCTGTATTTTTTGCCTGGGGCACCATTGCTAATACTTTACGCGCTACAGAACCCGTCATCGGGGCGCCTCCGTTCATCACAGTTTTAATAGCAGAGGATATTTCTTCTACCACGTATCTTTTTAAAATATAGCCCGTGGCCCCGGCGCAAATAGCGTTGAAGATATTGTCATTATCATCAAACACGGTAAGCATAATTACCGGAAGAGAATCATTTATCTTACGGATTCGGCTTACAGCTTCTACCCCATTTACACCAGGCATATCAATATCCATCAGCACTACATCCGGTTTTAATTCCCTTATGTCTGCTTCTACAGTTTCTGCATCTGGCATCATTACGAGTAATTCGGCATCTGCATCTTCTTCTATCAAAAGTTTTAGGCTGTCGCGCAACGCTTCATTATCGTCATATACTAATACTTTAATTGCCATCACGTAAAATTAAACTTTACAGAAATAGTTTTTACCACATCATTATGTAGTAGGTATATACAAATTCACCGATGATCCTTTGTTCAGTTCAGATGTAATGCTAATGCGCCCGTTAAGAGCAGTGGCTCTTGCGTTCATGTTTTTTAATCCATTTGATGATGTTTGTTTTTCAGTGTCAAAACCTTTTCCATCATCGGCTATTAGTAAATTTATAAACTGGCCATATTTTTCAAGCCGGACATTTACATGAGTGGCACATGCATATTTCGCGATATTATTTACAGCCTCTTTAAAGATCATCAGGAAATCCCTTCTTTGGTTCATATCCAAAGTTTGATCAGGAATGCTTTCGTCTATATCAATGTGTGTATGAATATTTTTTGATTCGAGTGTGTGAGCAATATACTCTCTCATGCGAATCACCATATTTTCCATTTTATCATTTTCAGGTCTTACAGACCACACTATATCGCTGATGCCTTGTTGCGCCATAGCAGACTGTTCAGTTATTTTTTGTAAAAATGCAGAAGTCTTTGCCTGATCTTTTGATAAATGTTTCTCCGATACTTCTGATAATATTTTAATGCTGGTAAGGGTAGAGCCTACTTCATCATGCAGCTCTCTTGCAATATTGGTGCGTATTACCAGCAATGCCTGTTGTTCCCGTATCTTCCTTTTTAACTGGTAACGGTTAAAGAGAAAATAGCTGAGCAGGATAAGCAGGCCAATTCCGGCCAACATAAAGTTTCTGATATTGTTTGAATTTTTTAATTGGCGCCGCTGTAATTGTTTTTCTTTTTCGGCAAGTTGCAATTGCTGTGTATTATTTTTTGCAAGCAATTGTTGTTTTTCCAACTGGTCATCCTGTTGTTTTATTTTTAACTCTTGTAATTCTTTGGCCTGCGAAAGCAATTCTATTTCCTTTTCTTTTCGCTGTGCTTCCAATTTATTACCTGCAATAAGTGCATTTTGTTTTTCTATTTGCAATTCTTTGATACGCTGGCCGGCATTAAGCCGTGTAATCTCGTTGTCCTTTTTAGCGCTTTGGTATTTAGTTTCAATTTCTGCGATGCTCACACGGGTATTTTCATTAATGATACTATCTCTATATAGAATATACTTTTTATAATTTTCATAAGCATCGTAGTAATTTTTGTATTGCTTAAAAAATATAGTGAGATAATAATATACATCTCTGAGATCCGATTTGTCTTTTAATTGTGTAGAAAGCAGAAGAGATTTTTCAAAGTATCGGTAGGCCTCGATCGAATCGGCCAATTGTCCATAGCTAAAGCCCAGCGAAATATAGCGCTTAGAGAGCATGGCCGGATTTTTCCCACTTTTCTCAAGAAGGGAAACCGCTTTTTTTTCATAGCCTAATGATTCGCTGTATTTTTTTTGATTTCCTGCTAATTGGGAAGAACTAATATAAGCGCTAATCATCATGCTCTCGTCCTTACTTTCTTCGGCATACTTCACCCCGAGCAATTGATATTGTTTTGCCTTTGCATCATCTGTGCCGAGATATATTTGGCTGAGATTGCAGTAACCTAATGCAAGTTTTGAAATATTGCCTATATTTTTCCGCAGTGCAATGGATTTTTCCCCATAGTCAACAGCTCTTTTTTTATCGCCCAAATTGTAATACAAGGCCGAAAGATTATTTAGCACTATGGCTAATTCTTGCAAATCAGGTTTTTTCATTTTATCATATACTTCCAAAGCCTTTATCAGGTAAGCCGCTTGTTTCTGTGGGTTTGATATCTGGCCATAAGTAAACCCAAAATCATTAAACGCTAACGCTGCATATTTTGAAGGGTGCCTATTGAAATAATTGGTACATTTTTCAAATAATACTATTGCATCATCATAATGTCTGCCATACATTTTTACTTGAGCCATCTGCATCTTGGCTATGGCCATTATTAAGGAATCCTTTATTTGCTGGCCAAGATCGTAGGATTGTTTGGCAAGAGATTCCGCTTTATCAAGTTTTTCTTCGCCTATATGAATATCAGCTTTTTCAATCAATGAGTAGGCTACACCTTTCTTAAAATTAAGGGCTTCTGCAAATTGTGTTGCCTGTTGTGCAAACAATATAGCTGAATCATTTTTCCCTGCTGAAAACATTGTTTCGGCCGCATCAAGTAAGGCAAATACGTGCGTCGAATCCTTAATCGAATATCGTTGGGCACTGCTGCAAAACGGTAGTATCAAAAAAAACAAAAGAAATAAATGCGGGTTTCTTTTAATTGGCATATTCCTAACAGTTTTTCCTATGGAAAAAATACAATTTATTCAATGAAATCAGGAATTTGTTTTAGGGTATTTTGTTTATATTTTTCTTTCACGCAAAATCAAGGGGCTTTATTTCTGTGAAAAATATATAGTTCACCTCATCAGATGATATGACTTTTCGCCTCAATAGACATTTACTTTTAAAAAATACACTTGAATTTAAAATTCTATCTATGAGCTCCATTCATCTTTAAGCATAGAGTACATTGCGAGGTCTTGAAAATGATCATTGATCAATAGATTACTTCTTAAAACGCCCTCTCTTTTAAAAAGCAATTTTTCAGGAATGGCGCAGCTACGATAATTTTGAACTGATGCAGTTATTTCAATCCGTTGCAATTGCAATTTTTGAAATCCATAGGTAATTAAAGCTTTGCATGATTTTAAAATGATTCCCTTTCCTTCAGCCTCTTTAATAAGCCAATAGCCAATGGCCGCTTTTCTATTTGCCTGATCCAAATGATGCAACCCAATTCTACCAACCAATACTTCATTAAAAAAAATCACAAAACTTACCTCCTTTCCTTCTGCCTCAAGTGATTCACAGTTTGAAATATATGCTGCAGCATCTTTCTCAGATTGCATGCCCGGCACCCAAGGTAAAAAAGGTGAAAGATGCTCTCTGTTATTATTGATTGCCTTAATAAGCTGATGAGCAAATGAGCTATTTATTGATTCAAGCCTAAGGCCATTTTCTATCTCAATGATCATTTACAAAATTTCATTTTCATATTTTTCAAAGCTCTCCTGATAGCGCACCAATAGAGTTACACACTTACATTAAAATCTCTCAAAGCATCATTAAGACTTGTTTTTTTATCAGTGCTTTCTTTTCGCTTTCCTATTATCAATGCACAACTTACCCCATATTCACCTGCAGGAAATTTCTTATTGTAAGTTCCTGGAATTACTACACTTCTTGAAGGAATTACCCCCTTAGTTTCTATAGGAGAAGTACCGCTTACATCAATAATCTTTGTTGATTGGGTAAGTACCACATTAGCCCCAAGCACTGCTTCCCTTTCTACCCTTACACCCTCTACCACAATGCAGCGGCTACCGATAAAGCATCCATCTTCAATTATCACAGGGCTTGCCTGCAAAGGCTCTAGTACACCGCCTATGCCTACACCACCACTTAAGTGTACATGTTTGCCTATTTGAGCACAACTCCCCACAGTAGCCCACGTATCTACCATCGTACCTTCATCTACATAAGCGCCAATGTTGACATACGAGGGCATCAGCACTACATTTCTACCCAAAAAACTTCCATAGCGAGCTACAGCATGAGGCACGGCTCTTACTCCAAGGCCGGCATAATCTTTTTTTAATTTCATCTTATCATAAAATTCAAATGGTGGCAGGCTGTAAGTCTCCATTTGTTGTATGCCAAAGTACAATACAATCGCTTGCTTTACCCATTCATTTACCTGCCACTTAAGCTGTCCATCAGCATCCATAACAGGAATGGCTGTACGCAATTCGCCCTTATCCAATTTGTCAATTACATTTTTTATAGCATCAGTATGAGTCTCGTCCTTTAGCAGGCTTCTATCTGCCCAAATTTCATTGATCAATTTTTGAAGGTCCATTTTTTTTATTGCAAACATAAACCAATGATGCTTAATTTTTCCTTGTTCCTGATAATCAGTATAATTTTCCTTACACATGACAAAATGTGAAAAATCGGCTTAGAGCTCCTTTTCTTTTCTATTGTTTTGCCTCGCTTTTCAAAGCGGGGGTAAAATAGGTAAACAGAGAAAGGCTTTAGCCACAAAGGCAATTTCAAATGCTCATCATCAGACTCAAAATTTTGTGAGTATAAAGTAACTTTGCAGTAATGACAAAATTTCTTGTGATACAAACTGCTTTTCCGGGCGATGTAATTCTGGCCACAGCCCTGATAGAAAAATTACATTGTTTTTTTCCGGAGGCCAGGATAGACATGCTGGTAAGAAAGGGAAATGAAAGTTTGCTTATGGATCATCCCTTTCTAAATAGTATTTTGGTTTGGAATAAAAAGAATAAAAAATATTCAGGATTACTACACTTGCTTAAAAGAATAAGGAATGAAAAATATGACAAAGTGATTAACCTGCAACGCTTTGCTACTTCTGGCTGCCTTACTGCTTTTTCTGGCGCTAAAGAAAAAATTGGCTTTAAGAAAAATCCTTTCAGCATTCTTTTTGATAAATCCTACGATCATAATATGCTCCGCGGCTTGCATGAAGTGCAAAGAAATAACCAACTCATTGCCGCATTTACTGATGACACGTTTAATAAACCTAAATTATACCCTTCAGAAAAAGATTTTAGCGCTATACATAAGTACCAACTTCAAAAATATATTTGCATTTTACCCTCCAGTGTTTGGTTTACCAAGCAATACCCAAAAGAAAAATGGATCAATTTTATTCAATCTGTGCCCAAAGAGTTACACATCTTTTTACTGGGTGGCCCAGAAGATAATTTTCTGTGCGATGAGATTATGACTCAATCCAATATCAACAATATTAAAAATCTCGCGGGTCAACTATCTTTTCTTCAATCCGCCGCCCTTATGAAGGGCGCTTTGATGAATTACACCAATGATTCAGCACCATTGCACCTTGCTTCATCCATGAATGCACCTGTCACTTCTATCTTTTGTTCCACTATTCCCTCTTTTGGGTTTTATCCTCTTTCAGATAATGCAACTATTATAGAAACAACCATCGAATTGCCCTGTAAACCATGTGGGCTACATGGCTGGAAGGCTTGCCCCTTAGGCCATTTCAAATGTGCATATACTATAGAAAATACTCAACTTTTAGAAACAATTCCAAATGCCTCAATTTAAATCTGACTTACAAAATTGCATAGCGACATTACAAAAAGGTGGAACCATTCTTTATCCAACAGATACTATTTGGGGGCTTGGGTGCGACGCACTGAATGATTCAGCAGTGAAAAAAATTTTTACAATAAAAAACAGGCCTTCAAAAAAATCCCTGATTGTATTGGTTGCTTCTGTAGAGATGGCAAGAAAATTTGTATCGCCTTCGAATGAAATACTAATTAATTATTTAATTCAACAGGAAGTACCTACCACCGGAATTTTCACTGGTGCTCAAAATTTACCCGATAGCCTTATTAATGAAGATGGTACCATAGCCATTCGAATTACCAAAGATGTTTTTTGTAAGGATTTAATTATTGGCTTTGGCCATCCAATCGTATCTACTTCAGCAAATTTATCTGGAAACACCGCTGCTGCAATATTTACTGAGATAGATCCAATTATAAAAAACGCAGTAGATTTTATAGTGCATTACCGCCAAGATGATTACCAAAAAGCCGCACCATCACACATAGTAAGAGCTGGAAAAGATAACGAACTCATCTTCATTAGATAATCACAAACTGAGGCCAATACCCAATTGAATATTTTGCGCCTTCCAGCTATCGGCATTTCCTACATTATCAAGGTTAGTAAGGCCGCCTACATATCTACCATAAATTTTAAACTTTGATAAATTCAATTGAATACCGCCTGCCAATGAAAAATTTCCTGATTTAAAAGCATCCTTTCCGTTTTGTAATAAATTTTTATTCTGATCTAATAAGATTCCAAATTGCGGCCCCGCCTGTATTGTCAAAAACTTATTCAAATTAAGATTGAGCATAATAGGAATAGATAATGATTTTAATTGAATATCATTAATATGATTAAACTGGTATATACTGCTAAAATTAGAACTTGTATCTACATTAGTTTGTGTAAATAACACCTCCGGCTGAATGCCTATAATTCCAAAATTAATACCTACAAAACCACCTACCTGATAGCCCAAGGAAAATTCGTCTTTGAATGATTGTCCCGAAATTTTTCCAAGATTAGCGCCACCCTTTATGCCTATAGAAATCTTCTGAGCAAATAAGGCAGTGGATGTACAAAAAATGATCGCCAGAAATAAAAATAATTTAGTTTTCATTACGTTTGGTTTTTAAAATGAATAGATAGGATAATAGACCAGAATAAACTCAGAAAATAAATCCCACAGTTATATTTAACAGTGGCGTTAACCTTTTATCCTCTGTTTTCAATAAGTAATATTCCAGGTAAACTTCAGGTTCTATATAGAACTTTTTTATAGTATAAGTAGCATCCAAATCGAGTGCCAAGGTTTGAATTTCAAACATACTGTTATCAGATGAATTAAGGAAATGCTTTCTCTTTTTTAACCTTTTTTTCGTAAAGGAGTTAAAATAATTGGTACTGCTCTTATGTGAAATATCAGATTGGGTAAGCCCCGCCCCTATCATTACTTGGGGAGTAAAATAAAGGTTATCTATATCTGAGAAAATATTTTGAAAATAAAATGTGTGCCCCAGCGCTGCTACCAATTGAAATAATTTTATTCGGGTAGTAACAGTATCAATATATTTTATTCTGATATTTTGCCCATTGGGATTAATTGAAGTATCTATCTTAATAATTTCATTTATATGCCCCGTGGAATAACCAGCAGTTATTGAAGGATTAATCCATCCAGAATTGTAAGTGGAACTAAGGTTCCATTCATCTTGAACCAGAAAGTTGATCTGTTCAAATTTTTTAAAAGGGAATAGGTGCGAATAGGAAGCCATAAAATCGAAGGCGCCTAAGGTTACCACATAAGAGGGCATAATACCTGCCTCAAAAAAGCCAAATCCTTGCTTCCTGTGCGAAGCATATAAATTGAAAGATACCCCCAAACCTGACTTATGAAAATATCCAACAGAAGGATTCAGCATTAGGCTATTATCCGACTGCACATATTTGAGAGTTTTACTTTGATTGCTAAGAGAATTGTTACTAATAGAAATATTAGCTTTAATATAACTTTTATCATTCCCCAATTCATTAATCAGTTTCATCATCTCATCATGCCTAAGCAATGAATCAAGCAAATATTGATCTGTAGTATCCCTTTGCGAATAGGCAAGCAAAGTAAAAAATTGCATCAAAATGTAAATAGGAATGAACTTCTTCATAAACATTTAGTGCAAATTATTTTTGGGCATAAGATTACGACTTAAAAATACTTGAATGGTTTAACCGAAATGTCATAATTGAATCAACTTCTAATTATGGGCTATATGCAGTAACTTCGCGCCCAATATTAAAAAATATGAATGAATTTGAAAGCCTTGGCTTAAATGAATCGTTAGTAAAGGCTGTGACTGAAATGGGATTTGAAAATCCTTCGGCAATACAATCTAAAGCAATACCCGTTTTACTCTCTGGGACTACTGATTTTGTAGGCTTAGCCCAAACCGGCACCGGTAAAACGGCAGCATTTGGATTACCACTTTTACAATTAATTGATGCATCTAAAAAATACCCGCAGGCATTGATTATTTGCCCTACCCGCGAACTTTGCCTTCAGATATGTAATGATATCCGAGATTTTAAAAAACATCTTCCGCATATAGTAGCCGAACCCGTATATGGTGGCGCTTCTATAGTAATGCAAATACGTGCTTTAAAAAAAGGGGCACACATTGTGGTAGCTACGCCTGGCCGCCTAATAGATATGATAGAGCGCAAAGCTATAGACCTGGAAAAGGTAAAATATGTAGTACTCGATGAAGCTGATGAAATGCTCAATATGGGCTTTCGTGATGATATAGATTTTGTACTAAAAAATACCGTTCAACGGGAAAGTATCTGGCTGTTTAGCGCTACCATGCCTCCTGAAGTACGCAACATTTCAAAGAACTTTATGTCTTCTCCCAAGGAGGTGACTGTTGGCAAAAAAAATACTGGAAACGCTAATATCTCTCATCAATATTTCATAGCCCCTGCAAATGCCCGTTACGAAACATTACGCAGACTGGTGGACTTTAACCCGGATATTTATGGTATCGTCTTTACCAGAACTAAAGCAGATGCCCAGGAGATTACAGAAAGATTGTCCAAGGAAGGATACGATGTAGAAGCAATACACGGCGATCTTACCCAACAGCAAAGAGACAAAGTAATGCAGCGCTTTAGAAGCAAGAACCTGCAAATACTTATTGCTACAGATGTTGCAGCACGAGGTATAGATGTAGATGGCATCACCCACGTTATAAACTATGAGTTGCCCGATGATATGGAAGTATATACCCACAGAAGCGGACGTACAGCACGTGCAGGAAAAAGCGGAATTTGTATATCAATTTGCAACAGCCGCGAATCCTATAAAATAAAGCAACTAGAAAGAATGGTGAATGCTCAATTTGCAAGGCTGGATATTCCCTCCGGAAAAGATGTTTGCCGCAAACAGTTTTTTCATTTTATGGACAAACTCATGAGTGCAGACATTTCCAGTGGCAGCTATGAAACCTATACAGCAGATCTTTCCAAAAAATTTGAAGATGTAAGCAAAGAAGATGTTCTTAAACGCATTGCAGCGCTTGAATTTGACCATTTTCTAAAATACTATGAGAATGCAGATGACCTCAATGTAAAAATAGACCGCGATAGAAGAACACCTATGAATAATAGCCGTGACCGAAATGATAAGAAGAATTATGGAAGAGACGGTGGCTATTCTAAATTGTTTATTAATGTAGGATCAAAGGATGGATTCTTTAAAGGAAATTTCATGCAGTTTATTCTGGATGAAAGTAATCTGAATAAAGAAGTATTGGGGCGAATAGACCTTAGAGAAATGAATACCTGGGTAGAAGTTGACAAATCTGCTGCATCGAAGATGATTAAAAGCCTCGATGGAAAAACTCACAATGGCAGAGCCATAAGAATGAATGAAGCAGATGGCGGAAATTACAATCGCTCAGACAAGACTAAGCGCAAAAGAATTTCTGTTCATGAAAGAAACAAGTAGCATAGTCAATTGATAAATTCGTTCTCCTAAGAGTGAATATACTTTTCAGGATACTTATCTGGCATTTGTTTTAGCTCTCTTTTTTAGAGGGATACTTCGCGGCCTACTCAGCAGATAAAGATGGCATTACATTTCATCGCCACCAAATTCTGATACACCTCTTCTTTGCAAAATGTATCCTTTCCAAATAAATATTTTGAGAGAATCATTGTGCCAGTTCCAATTTCCTTCCTTACCCGTACGGTTAAGGATTATGGACTTATCGGATCCTGGTAAGTAAACTTCTGCCTGATGCCTATTTGATGAAAAAATCAAGTAAGCAGGATTGGGATTTTTGGGATTCTCCTGAAGTGTATTTAAGGTAATTGCTTGACTGGCAAGGGTTAAGCATTTATTTTGCAATGAAGACCATACCTCATCCATCAAGGTATTGCATCCATGTTCATCCAGTTTACAAGTAATTTTATGTAAAATAAAAATGTTTTGAAAATTAATAGACGCCCTTTCTGCCATATCCGGATTACCTGCTGTATCATGTTTATTGGAAAAGCCTTCTACAAGCTGATCGCCTCTTTTAATAAATGCAACCTGTCTGTTAGATACACGTCCTTCAGATTCAAATTTGTAATCTGCAATTAATGTATCGCCATACATCTTACCGGTAAATGTTCCTGTATTTTTATCTTTTTGAAAATAACGGTAAAGCAATTGTCCGCTCGCCTCATTACCATCAGCTTTTATCTGAATTGCAATTTTATCCTTCCCATTATCTAAAAGATAGCAAGTAAGTGAAGTATCTTTATGGGCTGATGGAATAGTCAAATTAGATTGATCCATTTCACCGGAATTCTTGCTTTTATTTTCATTACATGAAAAAATAGCCAAAGCTGATATTAATGCCAGCGTTTTAAAGCCCCATGTACATTTTTGCATATTTAAATTTTTTTTTATTTACATTTTTGTAAAACGCATCACAGGTATATCACCAATGAGGAAGGTAAGTGCCTTTCCATCTGCTGAGTAATGATCTACTTTCTTTAGCATATTTAAAAAAGCTTCTTCACCACCACCCTCACAATACATCATTGTTCTTAAAGCATCTTTAAAAGAAATTTTACTGCCATCCATATTGTATTTAGCGGTAAAACTATTGCAGCTTGTATTACCACTCATCTCATTACTTGCCAGGTTAAAAACAACATGCGGCTTTTTATCGGGGTATAATCCATCAAATGCAATACGCAAGCCGGATAAATAATTAAGAGTCCATGAGCCTCCAAGATTGGCGGTAAGTTTTTTTGAAACACCAGTAAACTTTGCCAATAGCACATCACCCTGATATAAACTCAATTGATTACCGGCCACTTTCCAATTATCGGTTTTGCTTATTGCATCAAGAAACCTGGATTCATCATTGCCGGGGCAAGCCATCCGTGTTGTAGCCAGCGGAGAAAATTTTACTGAATTGGAAGTAGCTGTAACAGTACCATTCAATCTATTACAGCCTGTCGAACCATAAACTTTTATAGGGTTCACATTATCAAAAACAAGATTGGCAGAATTAGGATCACCAGAGAAATATGGCTTGCCTTCTAATTCGGTAAGCTGCCATTGGTTTAAAAATAAATCACTACTTACCGAGTTACTTCCTGTAGTATGCTTCGCGCTGTCACAACTACTAAATGAGCTAAAAATAAATGTTGCCAATAAAAAGAAAAATAAATTTTTCATGAAATAGTTTTTTGTCTTAAAAATGAATTTACAATATATAAATTACCATCTTATTCAAAGATGCAATTCTTCTCATAAATACATAAGATACAAATTTCATGCTTATCTGGGTCACTTATATATTTTTGTAAAAAAAATATTGGCTCCCCCTATTAGATTTATATTTTTAGGCCAAACCCTTTGGTTATCGGCAGGCCGCTCTATTTTCTGGGAAGAAAAAAAGATGCTGATAGTAAGCGATCTTCATTTTGGAAAAGCCGGTCACTTTAGAAAATCAGGAATAGGAATACCCCAAAATATATTTAAAGAAGATCTCCAAAGATTATTCAGTGAAATTCAATTTTTCAATCCTGCATTATTATTAATTACAGGAGATTTTTTTCATAGTTCGCTTAATAAAGAATTGAACTTTTTTATAAAATGGCGCAATGATATACCTCATGTCTCTTTTGTACTTGTGCTTGGCAATCATGATATTTTACCTGCGGAATTTTATGATATAGCATCTATAGAAGTATTTAAGAAAGTATTTTTGTGTGCGCCATTTTGTTTCACACACGAACCAGGCGTGGAAGGTTCTGAAAATAATAACGGCCTCTATACTATTGCAGGCCATCTACATCCTGGTGTAAGGTTAAGTGGAACTGGCCATCAATCTATATTGTTACCCTGTTTTTATTTTGGTAAAAAGTATGCTATACTGCCCGCATTTAGTGCGTTTACAGGCCTTGCAAAAATAAAAATCTCAAATTCAGATTCAGTTTTTTGTCTTGTAAACAATCAGGTAATTAAAGTGCAATAATTAAAAAGGAAAAGATATTACCTAAAAAAGTTTAAATGCCTTTGAAAATTAACCATCTTTTCTACGCCTAATCTCATCTCTGATCAGGCTTAGTTCTCTGCCTGTTTGTCCGCTTACCGAACTGTTTTCTTGAGCACGGCGCATCAGGTAGGGTATTACATCTTTTATAGGCCCGAAGGGTAGGTATTTGCTCACATTGCATCCTGCATTAGCCAGATTGAAAGTAATATTATCACTCATGCCATATAATTGAGAAAAATGTACCCGCGGCGAGTTCAATGGAAGATTAAATTTCTCCATCAGTTCTACACCAAGCAGGTTGCTGAAGTCATTATGCGAGCCCACGATGGTGTAATAATTATTTTGCGGGTCTATACAATATCTTAGGGCATCATTATACTCCCGGTCAGTATCTTCTTTAGAGTTATTTATAGGCGATGGATAATTATTTTCCTTTGCCCTTTCCCGCTCCTTTTCCATGTAGGCGCCTCTTACCAGCTTCATAGCAGGTATAAAATTATCCTGCCGGGCAATCTTTGCTGTTTCTTTAATAAAATTCAGCCGGTCGTGCCGGTATAGTTGCGCTGTGTTGTAAACTACTGCATATTGTGTATTAAATTTCCTCATCATTTGGGTGGCCAATGCATCTACACTATCCTGTATCCAAGATTCTTCTGCGTCTATTAGTACGCCCACTTTCTTTTCTGCACCAGCTCTGCATACCGTTTCTAATCTTTTCACCACTCTCTGCCATTCTAATTTCTCCTCCTCTGTCAATACATCCAAATTTACTTTCCCCGCTACTATATCGCTGGCTACTGCAACTTCATCCAGTTTTTGAAATAAACCAAACCGTGCAAATCCAGTCATCTTTACACTCATAAAAGGAATATTTCTCTGTGTAGCGGCATAGTTGATCACTTTTACAAATTCCTCAACGGCATGATCATAATTGGCTTCGCCCTCCTTACCCTCCACTCCATAATCCAGTATCACTTCCACATTATATTTCTCAAGTTTCTCCGCTACCGATGCCGTTTGTTCTAATGACTCACCTCCTACAAACTGGCTAAAAATAGTACTCCTTATAATACCTTTTACAGGAAGATTGTATTGAAGTGCCCACGGCGTCAAACGTAGTCCCAGATTAACAAGCCATTGCTTACTCATGCTTGCAAAAAGAAATTGAGCCTTCTTTAATTCTTTATTATTCTTATAGGCAAAAGCCGTTTTGGTATCATCAAATGAAATATTCATAAATCGTTGTTGAAAAAAAATCAAAATTGAGAAATGAAATATGAACTACCAAAAAGAAAATAAAAATCATTTTTAAAAGTAAATTGATAACCTCGTATGGAACTTTATCTTTGCGCAAAATTTCAAAAAAAAATGAACCCAAAAACGCCACAGGACAGCATCACTATTATGACTGAGCTTGTACTGCCCAACGATACAAACACGTTTGGAAACCTGATGGGCGGTCGCCTGATGTACTGGATGGATATTGCAGCTGCAATTGCCTGCTCAAAACATTGTAATGCACCTGTAGTAACAGCCTCCGTTGATAATATTTCATTTACTAATCCTATAAAATTAGGAAATGTAGTACACATAGAAGCCAAAGTAACCCGTGCATTTAACACAAGTATAGAACTACACCTGCGCGTGTGGGGCGAAGATATCATACAACTTTACAGGTATAAAAGTAATGAAGCCTATTACACCTTTGTAGCGCTGGATCCCAATGGCAAACCAAGGCCTGTACCACAATTAGTACCTACAAATGAAGAAGAGCAAGATTTATTTGACAGCGCTTTAAGGCGCAGGCAATTGCGCCTCATACTAGGCGGAAAAATGAAATCAGAAGATGCATCAGAATTGAAAGCACTCTTTGAGCATAAAAAATAAAATGCTTGGGCAGTTGTTATAAAAATCAAACCTTAACATAAATCATTCTACTTCTTAATATGGTTCTGATCCAGAACCCAGAATACCAGTTCATTTATTTATCAATAGCCTTGATTAAATGATGCTTGCTTTTCAGCATATATTTTTTGCTCTGCTGAATGGCCTCCATTACCTTTTCAAGAATTTCTTCTACCGTTTCGTTGTAGGTAAGTTGTAGTGGCGCTTTAAACTGCACAGACAATTGCACACCTCTCTTTTTAAATTTTAATCCCTTCTTATTAAAGGCACGCCAAAATCCATTGATCACAACGGGAATCACTATGGGTTGATGGTGTTTAATGATAAAGGCGGTGCCTTTTCTGCCAGGAGCGTAGGGCTTGGTAGTACCTTGCGGAAAAGTAATCACCCAATTATTTTCAAGCGCTTTTGATATTTTTCTTGTATCCCCCGGATCAAGTCCTCGCCTTATTTCAGTGCCTTCTGCACGCCAGGTACGCTTTACTGTAATGGCACCAGCCCAAGTGAATAAACGGCTAAGCCAGCTACTTTTCATCGTTTCTGCAGCAGCTACATACTTTACACGGGTAAATGGGTTTAATAAATAAAGTGGTACTCCCAATTTGTTATCCCGTCGCCACTTCACAGCACAAAAAATGTGTAAAAAAGTAATCACATCTGCAAAATAGGTTTGATGATTACTCACAAATAATACGTTTTTTTTAGGAAGATTTTTAATATGTTCCGTTCCTGAAATTTTTATTTTATTCACAATTGCCAGTCCCGGATAGCTTGCCATACCTACAATAAAATAAACAAATGACTTTGCTATATTATTTTCTTTAAGCTTTTTAACCCAATCATTCATATATGTTTTTTTTCGATCAACGCAAATAATTGCTTGCAGAGTGGCCCAATATATTATTTGGCCTGAAATTTACTTAAGTGTCTTGTCCTAAAATTTGTTTACACAAATTAAGTGTAAAATGGAATATAAAACCTTTTGGTCTCAGCAGAGTCTCTCGAAGAGGACTCAGCGATTAATCTTATATACGCCAAGTGCCTTGCTGGAGACTCAGCTGAGACTTAATAGCAACTATCATACACAGGTCTCTATCAAACACTTCATTCTCTGGCTACCAGAACTGCGCCAGCCTGAGAAGGCTTTGATTGAAAGAAAACGATCAACATGATTAAATAGTAATTTTCAATATTTTATCAGATTTGCTAAAAAGCCTTTTAGGGTTCTTTGCATTTATACCGCTGAATAAATTTCCCTCCGGCACCCAAACTAACTCAGTTTTAAGCACTTTTTATGGATAAAAAAGTGTACTTTTGCCATCCCAAAAAATAAGGGAATTTTATTCACAACAAAATGCTGATAAACAGGATGCCGCAAAGCATACAGCAACAAAAAAATAACCTGCTAAATGAAAATGGATACACAAAACGAAAACAACACTCCTTCACAAGAGTTACCTGTAAATGAAATGCCTCAGGGCGGAATAGAAGGGGTTCCTTTCCCCGATTTCCCAGATACAGAATCTACTCATGCTGCACTTGAGCCACAGCCAACAGTTACAGAAGTTCAGGAAGCCGCTCTTTCTACAGCCCATGATGATTTTGACTGGAACATTGACAAGCGCAACGTCACTACCTACGACAAATCAGAGAGAGAAAAGTATGATGCAGTGTATGATAAGACCTTTAAGCAAATCAATGACAATGAGATGATCACCGGAACAGTGGTTGGTATGACTAAAACTGACGTAGTGATTAATATCGGTTTTAAAAGTGATGGACTTGTAGGCTTGAACGAATTTCGGGATACCCCCAATTTAAAGGTTGGTGATGAAGTAGAGGTGATGGTAGCCGAGAAAGAAGACAAAGATGGTAATCTACACCTTAGCCGCAAACAAGCCCGTACTACACGTGCTTGGGAAAGAATAGTGGATATGCACAGAACTGGCGAAATAGTAACCGGTCAGGTTACCAGCAAAACCAAAGGCGGCCTTATCGTAGATGTTTTTGGTATGGAAACATTCCTGCCGGGCTCTCAGATTGACGTTAAGCCTGTTACAGACTATGATCAGTTCGTAGGAAAGACAATGGAATTCAAAGTTGTTAAAATCAATGAGACGATCAAAAATGCGGTGGTTTCTCACAAAGCGCTTATTGAAAGCGACATTGAACAACAACGTGCAGAAATTATTGGCAAGCTTGAAAAAGGTCAGGTATTGGAAGGCACAATCAAGAACATTACTGATTTTGGTGCATTCCTTGATCTTGGTGGCTTGGATGGTTTACTCTACATTACTGATATCAGTTGGGGACGCATCAATCATCCAAGTGAAGTACTGAAACTGGATCAGAAACTGAATGTAGTGGTACTTGATTTTGATGATGATAAAAAACGTATCAGCCTTGGTTTAAAACAATTAACACCTCATCCATGGGATACACTACCAGACAATATACAGGAAGGTGGTGTAGTAAAAGGAAAGGTTGTAAACATCGAAGATTATGGTGCATTTTTGGAAATATACCCAGGTGTAGAAGGCTTAGTACACGTAAGCGAAATTACATGGGCAAATACTCCGATCAATGCAAAAGAATTTTTCAAATTAGGCGATGAATACGAAGCTAAAGTAGTTACACTTAGCAAAGAAGACCGCAAGATGAGCCTTTCTATTAAGCAAATGACTGAAGATCCATGGAATACCATTGAAGCGCAGTACCCTGAAGGCAGCAAGCACAAAGGATTAGTGAAAAACATTACTCCTTATGGGGTATTTGTTGAACTTTCACCAGGTATAGGCGGCATGATTCACATTAGCGACTTAAGCTGGCTGAAGCGTTTCAACAATCCAAATGAATACACTAAAGTGGGCGAAGAGATTGATGTAATCATCATGAGCATTGATAAGGAGAACCGCAAATTGCAATTGGGTCACAAGCAAATAGAAGAAGATCCTTGGAATAGCCTGGAAGAAACGTTCCCAGTTGGAAGCATACATGAAGGAACCGTAACCCGTAAAGATGATAAAGGTGCTACAGTGCAACTTCCATACGGACTTGAAGGGTTTGCCCCAGGCCGTCATCTACGTAAAGAAGATGAAAAAAGCATCGGTATAGATGAAATTGCACCGTTTATGGTAATAGAATTTGACAGAAATGATAAGAAGATTATACTAAGCCATAGCCGCATTTGGGAAAAAGAAAAAGCTGACGAATTTAATGCTCAGCAAAAAGAAAAAAGAGCTGATGCCGAATCTACTAAGAAAGCTGTAAAAAGCATTCAAAGTAAAGTTGAAAAAACAACTTTAGGCGATTTGGGAGTACTGGCCGATCTGAAAAAGAAAATGGACAACAATCAGGGACAAAGCGAAAACACAGCACCAGAAGCTTCATCACCCAAAACTGAAGAAGTGAAAGCTGAAGTAGCAGCCCCTGAAAAGAAGGCTACTACAAAGAAGAAAAAAGAACCGGCAACCGAAGATGGTGATGAAGATAAAACTTCAAAAACAGAAGGCGAGGCTGAATAAGTTCTTATCTAATGAATAATGCTCAAAGCCGGCTTCGCAGCCGGCTTTTTTTATTTTTAAATAAGCGTCGAAACAAATTTCATAATCATAAATCACCTACTGATCCCTGCGGGTTAATCATCAATTTTTTTTGAGCGATTGACCGAGCGAAGTGTTTGATATAAATCAATTCATTTACGCCTGATAGCCCAAATACCTCAAAATATTACCAACAATCAAGGTCTGGTTCGAATTTTGTGACTGCAGGAAAAATGCCTTCTGAGCGTATGCAGAAATCAAAAATTATTATCTATATATTATTTGCATTTATAATTCTTGCCAGCTTGTTCCTGTTTTTTTTGGTAATACTGGGTTAGCAAACTATCGAATGTCGCAAATCTACCGGGATTGATAAAGGCTCTATTTTTACTGGGTAAGCACGTACACAACTTACCTTATTGCATTACACTTTCAATAGAAGGACTAAAATATTTTTCCAGTCAAAGATTAATCGTAGCATCGGAAAGGAAGAAAAATATTGGAATCTATGATCAATCCAACACAGCCTGAGCTAAGGCAATTTCTTAGAAAATGCTTTAAATAATTGAATTTATTAATTTTGGAAAGCGCTTCAAGAGCAGGTACACCAAAAGAGCTAAGTAACTTTAGGAAGCATTTTCAATTACCAAAGCACTGGCGCCACCTCCGCCATAACAAATACCTGCTGCCCCCAATTTTCCGCTATTTTGCTTTAATACATTTATTAATGTTACTATTATTCTGGCACCGCTACATCCTAAAGGGTGCCCTAAGGATACTGCGCCACCATTTACATTTACCTTAGTAGAGTCAAGATTCATTTTTTGGGTATTTACTATACCCACCACACTAAACGCCTCATTCAGTTCAAAAAAATCTACATCATTGATTTTCAACCCTGCCTTTTCAATCGCTTTTGGAACAGCAAGCGAGGGGGTGGTAGTAAACCACTCCGGCGCTTGCTCAGCATCAGCATAGGCAAGTATTTTAGCCAATGGTTTAATGCCTAAAGCATCTGCTTTTTCTTTACTCATTAAGACTACTGCTGCTGCGCCATCATTAATGGTGCTTGCATTAGCAGCAGTAACACTCCCCCCCTTTTCGAAGGGAGATTTCAGTTCAGCAAATTTTTCAAATTTTACATTAAAAGGTTCTTCATCCTCAAGCATGGCAATAGGATCACCCTTTCTTTGGGGAATATTAACCGGAACAATTTCATCCTTAAACTTTCCTTCTTTAATAGCAGCCTGTGATCTTTTATAGCTTTCTATAGCAAACTCATCTTGCTCATTTCGGCTGATATTGCATTCTTTTGCACATAATTCTGCAGCACTTCCCATTGCATAATTTTTATATACATCTGTAAGCCCATCTTTAGCCAATCCATCTACCAGTTTTGCATCTCCATATTTATTTCCCCAGCGAAGTGATGGCGAATAGAAAGGTGCGCTACTCATGTTTTCCATTCCGCCAGCTACTACTATATCTGCATCGCCTAATATTATACTTTGATACCCCAACATAATACTCTTCAAGCCACTTGCACAAACCTTATTTACCGTAGTACAACATACATTTTCTGCCAGTCCGGCAAATATTGCAGCCTGCCTGGCCGGAGCCTGCCCCAGGTTAGCCTGCAATACGCATCCCATATAAACTTCCTGAATCATTTCCGGCTTAATCCCCGCTTTATCTACAGCCCCTTTAATCGCTATTGCGCCTAATTGGGTAGCAGCAATATCCTTTAGCTTACCCCCAAAAGATCCAATTGGTGTACGAACAGCACTTACAATATATACAACTTTATTTTCCATTGATTTTTATTTTCGACAAAGGTAACACACATAAAAAGGATGCATAGGTTTAGGTAAAATATTTTCTTAAATGGGAGAAATTAATTTACTTCGTGTAAACCATAAAAGAAAGGAAATGAATAATTTTAGTTTACAAAAATTCACTACAATTATGATCATCACAACTGTGTTAATGGTCTTAATCGGAATACTTTCTCTAAAGTGCGGTGCATAGATTTTTCCGCAACTTTATATTAGTACTCTTTTTTTGAATTTAGATGATATCACCAGAAACCATACAGCAGATAGTAAGTAGAATAGATATCATAGAGATTCTCAACTCTTTTATTAAATTAAAAAAAAGAGGCTCTAATTATATTGGGCTCTGCCCCTTTCATAACGAAAAGACTCCTTCTTTTACAGTTTCGCCATCCAAAGAAATTTATAAATGCTTTGGCTGCGGACGTAGTGGCAACACCATTACCTTCCTGATGGAACACGAGAAGTACAGCTATGTAGAGTCGCTAAAATGGCTGGCAGCTAAATATAATATTGAAATTGAAGAAAAGGAAGTTAGCTCAGAAGCTAGAGAGAAGATTCAGATTGCTGACAGTTTATATATTTTAAATAGCTATGCTCAAAAGTTTTTTAGTGATCAATTACACAATACTGATGAAGGCCGTGATATTGCCGAATCCTACCTGAGAGAAAGAGGCTTTAGGCAAGAAATTATTGATAAGTTCGAATTGGGGTATAATCCAATAGCTAAGGACACCTTTGCAAAAAATGCTGGTGAAAGCCAGTTCAATAAGGATATTTTAATAAAATCAGGATTGGTGAACCTGCGCGATGGGGTAATGCAAGACAATTACCGTGGCAGAATTATATTTCCTATTCATAATCAATCAGGAAAAGTTCAGGGCTTTGGCGCCCGTATAATAGCTGCTAACGATAAAGCGCCCAAATACATTAATACTCCAGAAAATGAAATTTACGTAAAGAGTAAGGTGCTGTATGGTTTATGGCAAAGCAGGCATACTATTGATAAACATAATGAGTGTTTGCTGGTAGAAGGTTATACTGATGTAGTAGCACTTCACCAAGGCGGAATTGAAAATGTGGTAGCAAGTGGTGGTACATCGCTAACTCAGGATCAACTAAACCTGATAAAAAAACTTACCACCAACCTGACCATTTTATATGATGGTGATGAAGCTGGCATTAAAGCTGCATTGCGCGGACTTGACATAGCCTTGTCGGAAGGCCTTGAGGTAAAACTGGTGCTCCTGCCAGATCAGGAAGACCCTGATTCATTCATAAGAAAAAATGGCACTACCAAATTCAGAGAATTTGTAGAAAAAAATAAAAAAGACTTTATCCTTTTTCAAATGGAACGAGGCCTTAAAAAGGCCGGCGAAGATCCTACATTAAAAGCAAAACTAGTAAGTCAGATTGCAGAATCCATTTCCAGGATTAATAAAATAGAAGATTTTACACGGCAGCAAGATTATATAAAAAAGACTGCCGAAACTTTGGATATAGACGAAGCAGGTTTGCACAATCTGGTTAATAAATTTATCAGAGACCGTTTGTTACAGCAAAATAAAAATGCCTTATCACCAAATGAACATACAACCGAGAAGTCAACTGAAATTATAGAATTATCGCAGGATGAGCATGAAGCGATGGAGTTGATATCTAAATCATCCAGCAATGAAAAATCATTAGTAAGGTGCCTGCTGGATTATGGGATAATGCCTTGGGAGGGCGAGCGCACAGTAGCAGATTACATCCTTTATGAATTTCTGGAAGATGATACCATCCACGATCCTATGCTCAAAAAAATTATTGAACTATATAAAACCTATTACGAAAACAACCTTGAACCTACATCCAAATCATTCTTATATATTGAAGACCTTTCATTAAGTAAAGTTGTAGTAGATCTGGTTCAGTTCCCATACGAAATAAGTGAAGGATGGGAAGAAAGGTATGAAACCAAAGTGCCTCGTAAAGATGATAATTATATCAACGATATTACATCTACCATTTGTTACTTACAACTGAGTAAGATAAAAAAATTAATTACCATCAATGAGAAAGAATTAGCTCTTTCATCAAAGACGGAAGAAACAAATCTCTTAATTCAAACCCATTTTCACCTGAAGCAACTGGAAATGGGGCTTACTAAAGAATTAGGAACAGTAATATTAAAATGATCAGGCTGCCTGCTCTTTTAAACTAAGGCTTTTGGCGGCTTTAGCTTTTGAAACTGCTATTGGCTTTACAAACTGCTGAGCACTCCATACATAATCCAGCACAACCTTATCGGCAGTTTCATACCCAAGTTCCATAATAAAATCCCAGCACCCTTTGCGATTAAGATCACTCGCAATTTTTGATGATTGACGTGGGAAAGCAATCCATAACTTGGATTCCGGATGCAAAGCAGGCTTTACTTCTGAAAAAATACTTTGAAGCTGATGAGAATTAAGCGCAAAAACCAGCGCAAAATCAATTTTCCTGATCTTTAAAAGTTGGGTAACATTTTTAGAAAAAGAAACTTTGGAAAATTGTTTTTCTATAGTAGAAGGAAGCCCCTGTATTAATACGTTTTTTTCATCAGTCAATTGTAATTTTTCAAACAAGGTTTGGGACATAATCAAATCAAATGTTTTAAATTAATAAATGGCCTGAATATTTCTGCTGATATTTTTCAATTAGAGAAAAATAAAATATAACAGTATATAAACGGATAAGATTGCTGCAAATTTACCAAAAAAAAATGTATTTCCTTACAAAAAGGTTGATTAGTTGGCTCTAAAAAGGTTAAAGGTTAATTAACCGGTTGGTAATATTTCAATGCTTCAGGCATATATCCCTGTAGTTTTTCAATTCTTTTAGAATCCAAAGGATGGGTACTTAAAATTTCAGGTGGCTGAGAACCAGTCTTTAATGCAGACATTCTGGTCCAAAAAGGAACTGCTTCCCGCGGATTATACCCCGCTATTGCTGCGAATATTAGTCCATAATGATCGGCTTCATATTCCTGATTACGTGAATTAGGCAATAAAAATCCAACCTGAGCAGATGGTGCAAAAACAGCATTAAAAATATTATTAGCATTGCTATTTCCCTGGGTGAATATATTTCCTGCAACCTCTGCCCCTTGTGCTACTAATGCCTGGCTTATTCTTTCCTGTCCGTGATGGGCAACGGCATGGGTAATTTCATGGCCCAATACGATAGCTAACGCAGCCTCATTTTGTGTTACAGGCAACAAGCCTGTATAAACAACCACTTTTCCGCCAGGCATACACCATGCATTCACTTCTTTATTATCTACCAGATTGAACTCCCATTTGTATCCATCCAATTCATGGGTAAGGCCCTTAGCAGCATAGTATTTTTGGATAGCATTGGCTATACGCGTGCCTACTCGCTTCACCATTTCAGCATCCTTATTGGAGGTATTGCTTACTACTTTATTTTGCGATAAAAATGTTTGATATTGAGAAACAGCTTCCTGTTGCAAAGTTGACTCTGAAACCAACGATAGCTGATTCCGGCCCGTAATCGCATTGGTAGTGCAAGCACTAATAAAAACAATAGCTCCTATAAAAAGCCAATATATTTTCTTCATTTTTTTATTTTTTCTAAATAAGACAATTGGTGTACCAAAAATTAATAGTGGTGTAATTTCAAGATTGATAAGAGTAAAAGTATAGTTGCACAGGCAATACAAAAAGAAATCAGAAAATTTTATTCTGATTCATTTTTTTTTAGTTTTTTCCTGTCTCGATACTTTAGTATAGGAACCCGCCCTTCATTTCCCTTCAGGAGCCGGCTAATATTTTTTTGATGTGTAAGCACAATCAGTACCGATACGGCAATTGCAAATACACGATAAAAAACTTCCTTTTCATTATAAATCCAAAGTACGCATATAGGTAATGCGATACCGGCTAAAATAGAACTCAGTGAAACATATCTTGTAAGATACAATACTACCACAAACACGCCTACGCAACTCAAAGCTACCACCGGCTGAATAGCAAGCACCATCCCAAAAAGTGTGGCAACTCCTTTACCGCCCTTGAACTGTGCCCATATCGGGTAAATATGCCCGACCACAGCAGCAAGGCCCAGACCAATCATTAAATTAGTCCTGTCTAATTCATTATTAATATAATAAGGTAAAAAATTGTAAAGTGCTACTGCAAAAATACCTTTAAGCATATCGCCAATCATTACGAGCGTACCAAATTTAGACCCCAGTACCCTAAAAGTATTTGTAGCCCCCATATTGCCACTTCCATACTCACGAATATCTATTTGGAAGAAATACCGGCTCACAATTAAAGCGGTAGGAATAGATCCAATTAGGTAAGCAATTAAGAGAAGCAAAAATTCTTTCATTTCTTTAAAGCAATCTTCGTGATTGGCAAATATAATATTTATAATGTAGTTGATTGATTTAAAAACCCTTAAAATTTATTCAGGCCTTTTTAAACAAAACAGACACCCATTTTTCACGCTGGTAAACAGCTATTTTTTCGAATAGTTCCTCATTGAATACATTTACGATAGCAGGGATATCCGTTTCAAAAATTCCGGAAATCAGCAAATACCCTTCTTCAACCAATGAATTATAGATGGCCATACAGGAATGCGCCAATACATTCATTGTAATATTAGCCAATACAATATTGGCAGTGCAACCTGCCGGAATTGATTCAGCATGCAACACTTCTATTTTTGTGCAATTATTTATGATTACATTCTCATAAATATTCTCAATGCTCCATTTGTCATTGTCAATGGCCAGCACTTCTGCTGCGCCCATTTTTTCTGCTAAAATAGCCAGCACACCGGTTCCTGCGCCAAAATCAATCACACTTTTATTGAAAAAATCTATATGCTGCATGGCGGATAGCATCATATAGGTAGTAGCATGGTGGCCGGTACCAAAGCTCATTTTGGGAGTAATGATCAGATCAAAATCTACTTCCTTTTCTGGGGGATGAAAGGATGCTCTCACAGCAACAAAGTTATTGACTCGTATTGGGGAAAATCCATTTTCCCAATTGGCATTCCAGTTTTCTTCAGCTATCTTTTCAATGGAATATGTTGCACCTGCTGGTACGGTTTTATCAAGTTCCGATACAATAAAATCTTCCTCCTTAATGTAGGCAGATAGCAAATCGCCTGTAACTTCAAACGCGTAGAAATTTTTAATGGCAAGCATTTCAGGCAAAAGATCCATTTGCAATGCCTGCAAATTGCTAATATCAATTTTGAGGTAATAACCCATAATATAAAATTTTATTGACGTCACCCGATTGGGTAGAGTTAGCCCCGCTTCAGGCCTATCATTCCGGATGAAAGCTATTTATAAGTAGATATAAAAAAAGCCTGTAACTGGTTACAAGCTTTTATATCATTAACTTAATTTATACATTAACGTTCATTTCTGGATTGGGATTGTTCCGGCCTTGGCAAAAGCGCTTTATGGCTCAGTTTAAATTTTCCTGTTTTTGGATCTACACCTATAAGTTTTACTCTTACTTTATCCCCTTCATGAAAAATGCCATCCATACTTTCAAGACGCTTCCACGATATTTCAGAAATATGTAATAACCCTTGCTTATTTGGTAGAAATTCAACAAATGCACCAAATTCTTTAATACCTTTTACAGTACCTTCATATTCATCTCCCACTTCCGGTTGTGCTACTATACTATTTACCCATGCCACTGCCTGATCAAGGCTTTCTTTATTAGCAGAGAAGATACTTACTTCACCTGTTTTGCCTACTTCTGTAATATTAATAGTAGCTCCTGTAGTTTTTTGAATTTCCTGAATGATTTTTCCGCCTGGCCCTATTACTGCACCTATAAATTCTGAGTCAATAATCAGCTTCACCATTCGCGGCGCCTGCGGTTTTACATCCGGACGGTGAACAGGGATACAATTGTACATCGCATCCAGAATATGCAACCGGCCTTGCTTAGCCTGCAATAATGCCTTACGCATTATATCCATACTAAGGCCATCTACTTTTATATCCATTTGCACACCACATATACCTTCACGTGTACCAGTAACTTTAAAGTCCATATCACCCAGATGATCTTCATCACCTAAAATATCAGAAAGTACGGCAAATTTTCCTTCTTTGGAAATAAGTCCCATAGCGATACCACTCACATGCTTACTAAATGGAACGCCGGCATCCATCAGCGCAAGTGAGCCAGCGCACACTGTGGCCATAGATGAAGATCCGTTACTTTCTAAAATATCACTCACCACTCTTACAGTATATGGGTATTCATCGCCCGGCAATATTTGTTTTAATGATCTCATGGCAAGATTACCATGGCCTACTTCCCTTCTGCCTACACCTCTCATCATTTTTACTTCACCGGTAGAGAATGGAGGGAAATTATAATGTAAAATGAATTTAGAATAATTACTTGTAGCTGCGCTTTCAACCAATAACTCATCAAGCGGTGTACCAAGGGTAACTGTGGTAAGCGATTGTGTTTCGCCGCGTGTAAATAAGGCAGAGCCATGCGGTGAAGGCAAAGGACTCACTTCCATTGTAAGTGGTCTTATATCTTCCAATCCGCGTCCATCGAGTCTTTTAGATGTATTGAGCATCATATCGCGAACCACATCATATTGCAGGTCGCCAAAATATAGCTTAATGAGTTTCTTATCTTCATCAGCCAATTCCTCGCCAAGATGTGCAATTACATCTGCCAATAATTGATCAAAGGCTTCTTTGCGCTCATTCTTTGCAGAAGCATTTGAAGCTATTGCAAGCATTTTTTCGCTAGCAAATGAAGTTATTTTTTGATTTAATTCTTCGTTTCTATATGGCTTTGTATAATCTCTTTTACCACTTACACCTACCTTATCCCTTAATTCCTCCTGTGCCTTTACCTGTACTTTTATGGCATTGTGCGCGATTTCAATTGCATTGATAAGGTCTTCTTCCTGGCACTCATGGGCTTCCCCTTCTACCATCATAATATTCTTATCTGTAGCGGCTATTATAAATTCAAGGTCTGCATTTTCCAATTCGGAACGTGTAGGGTTTACTACAAATTCGCCATTTATTTTTCCTACCCGCACTTCAGATATTATTTCTTGAATCGGAATATCGGAAACTGCTAATGCTGCCGATGCGGCAAGGCAAGCCAATGCATCTGGCATTACTTCTGGATCACTACTCACCAAGGTAACCAGCACCTGAACTTCACACAAATAATCATCTGGAAATAATGGCCTTAGCGCACGGTCTATAAGGCGTGAAGTAAGTACTTCATAATCATTAAGCCGCGCTTCGCGCTTAAAGAAAGATCCAGGGATTCTTCCAGCAGAAGCAAACTTTTCTTGATAATCTACAGATAAGGGAAAAAAAGACTGGCCTTCTTTGGGTTCACGGGTTGCTACTACAGTGGCGAGTATTACACAATCGCCCTGGCTTACCGTGACTGCGCCATCCGCCTGCCTGGCAAGCTTTCCAGTTTCTAACTTTACCATGCGTCCGTTGCCAAGGTCAAAAGTTACATTTATAGGATTGGGAGTATTCATTGTATTCTAAGTATAGTATTTAAAAAAGCAATCCCAACCGGATAATTCAGTTGGGAATGGCCACAAAATTTCATATTGATAAAATTATTTCCGTAACCCTAATTTTTCAATTAGTTCACGATAGCTGGTAAGATTATGCTTGGTAAGATATGATAACAGACTTTTTCTTTTTCCTACCATTTGCATAAGGCCTCTTTGTGTAGAGAAATCCTTTTTATTGCCCTTTAAATGGCTTGAAATATGGTTGATCTTTTCAGTTAAAATAGCAACCTGAGCTTCAATAGAGCCTGTATTTTTAGCGTTCCCGCCAAAATCTTCGTAATACTTGGCCTTTTTTTCTGATGTTAAATACGGCATTTTTAAGTAATAATTTTAATAATTGGGTGCAAATGTACTACTTAATTTTTATTTTTCACTTTCCATTTGTCTTAAAGGGTATTTTTTTTAAAAGTAAAGTGAGTATCTGGGCATTCTAATACTCTATTGGAGCACTTTCCTTAAAATAAGACAGGTTTAAAGCATATAATGCGATGAAAATTAATCCGAAAAAACTTCCGAATGAAGAAATTCCTATGGCCATAAGATTGTTGCCATATAAATAAAATGGTAACACGCCTCCAATGAATACCCCGGCGATATACAAAAAATATCCAACCCGCCTTTGGTTCCACATCAGGATAGCCCCACCTAACGTAAAAATAGCAGCAAGAATATCGCCCAATGCCTTTTTACGTAGATTTTTTTCATCATAGGTTTTTTCCACATCCTTCATTATTCTGCTCACTTTAATGATTGAAGGTTTTTTGTGTAAAGAATCATACGATTTCCCATTGTTAATTGTGTCACCCATCTTTTTATCCAAAGTTCGATGAATATTAGCAGAAAGAAAATGGGCTGCTCGGTAAGAATAAACAGACCCCGCTATGGAATAGCTGCTTCCTACAAAGGTAAGTACGCATAAGACAGTCAATAATGTGGGCCTTTTAATCGGTTCATCTTCATTTTCAAATTTCACTTTCATAAAAAGGCCGGGGTAAAAAAATGCTTAAATAATTATTGCAAAGAAAAATAAAATGTACGAGTTGTATAAATAAATCAAATCCAGCACCTTTACCAGATGAAATTTTGTTTTGGAATTATTGGCTGTGGAAAAATATCTATTCGTCATGCTGAGAATATGGCTCGATTCGGAAAAATAATTGCAGTATGCGATATCATTCCCGAAAGGGCAAACACGTTAGCTGCAAAATTTGGTGCTAACCCGTACTTAGATGTTTCGAAGATGTTAGAAATGGAAACAGAGCTAAATGTAATTGCTATATGCTCACCCAATGGATTGCATGCTATACATTCAATTGCCTGTCTGAATGCAGGCAAAGATGTGCTATGTGAAAAACCTCTATGTATCAAATCAGGCGAAGGGGAAGAAATGCTGGCTGCTGCTAAAAGAAATAATAAAAAACTATTTGTAGTAAAATCTACCCGCTTTAATCCCCCGGTGATTAGTTTAAAGAATTTACTAGGAAATAACAGCCTGGGCAAAATATATAGCTTTCAGCTTTCCTGCATCTGGAACCGACCGGCCTCTTACTATTTTAATTCATGGAAAGGAACATTGGCGCTTGATGGCGGAACACTATACACTCAGTTCAGCCATTATATAGATGTATTGTACTGGCTATTTGGTGAAATGAAAAATGCACAAGGATTTCGGAAAAACCTGGCTCATATAGGTTTGATAGAATTTGAGGATACAGGTGCGATATGCCTAGAGATGAAAAATGGGATAGTGGGAACATTAAATTACAGCGTAAACAGTTTTAATAAAAATATGGAGATTGCGCTCACTGTAATTGCTGAGAAGGGCACTATCAAAATAGGTGGGGAATATCTGAATGAATTAATCTATAGCGAGGGCACCTCTCTGATTGTGCAGGCCGATGGCGGCAATCTTGCAAATGATTACGGCACCTACAAAGGATCTATGAGCAATCATCACCATGTGTATGACAACTTTATAAAAGCGCTTTCGAATGAAGAAAATGTAAGTACCACAGCCATTGATGGCCTGAAGACAGTAGAAATGATTGAAAAAATTTATACACACTGCAAACTAATTTCCTAATAATGAACGGCGACTATCAATTGCTCATTTTAGTATCGGGAATGTCACCTCGGGTTCATTATATTTTTGATTTTATTTTCTTAAACCAATTAGGCATTGCCTGGGAAGTAACACTTAGTGAAGCAGATTTTAAAAATTATGAAGGGGCAAAAATAAACTACACCTCGTATAGAATTGGAGATCATTTATTCATAAAAGAATATGGACTGCTTACTCAAAAAGGAGTAATAGATCAACAAATAAATTTAACCGAAAAAAAAGGTTTAAAGATATTCTTTCAAGAGGATTGTGATACTGAATTTGATATTTTCTCGGCATCCTTTTTTTTATTAAGCCGCTACGAAGAATACCTCCCTCATAAGGCAGATGATTTCGGGCGCTTTAATGCCACCCAATCACTTGCATATAAAAATAATTTTTTAAAAAAACCATTGGTAGATATCTGGATTTGTGAACTAAAAACTCTCTTAAAAATCAGATTCCCCTTTTTAAACTTCAAAGAGAATAGGTTCAATGCTATAATGACTTACGATATAGACATAGCCTATAAATACAAAGGTCGAGGCATTTTCAGAACATTAGGTGGCATCCTGAAATACGGACTACAAAAAGACACCTCATTGAAGCAAAGGATAGCAACTATTCAAAAGAAGATGAAAGACCCATGGGATGTATATGAAAACTTAAAAGTATTATCAGAAAAATATCAACTTCCTTCTATCTACTTTTTTCTGATAGGGAACAAATCCAGATACGACCATAATCTTTCTTATAACAATAAGGAAATGAAAAGTATAGTAAAGCAAATTCAATTATTTAGCGAAGTAGGCATACACCCATCATTTAAAACTTCTTTACAAGGCGGATTAACCGCCAAGGAGATTAAAAGGTTGGAATATTTAACCAATAGTAAAGTAACCAAAAGCCGACAACACTACTTGAAATTTTCATTGCCTGATACCTATACCGAACTATTCGATCTTGGCATTCAGGAAGACTTTTCTATGGCCTATGCAGAAAGCACAGGATTCAGAGCTGGCACAAGTTTCCCATTTTACTTATATGACTTAAAAAATGAAAAAACAGTTCTCATAAAAATCTTTCCTGCAGTGTGTATGGAGGTTACTTACAGGGATTTTTTTAAAATCAGCGCAGAAGATTTTTTACAGGAATGTAAATGCCTTGCAGACGAAGTAAGAAAGGTGAATGGTACTTTTATTTCTATATGGCATAATAATACTTTGGGCAAAGACGATAAAGGCCAAAGCTGGGCAGTAGCCCATGAAAAGCTGATGAAATATCTTTATGATCTTAAAAATACAGAGCAGCCATGAAGATCATTTTTACAGTAACCAATGACCTGACGTATGACCAGCGAATGAACCGGATCTGCACATCTCTGGCTGATGCCGGACATCAAATATTATTGGTAGGGGTAAAAAGAAAAAATAGTACTGCAATTATTCCAAAAAAATATTTACAGAAAAGGTTGGGCATATTACTTCAAAAAGGTTTCGGATTTTATTCATTGTACAACTTTCAACTTTTTTTTTATTTATTATTCAAAAGAAGTGATGCAATATGCTGCATTGACCTGGACACCATGCCGGCCGTCTATTTCGCAACAGTACTTAAAAACAAAATACGTATCTATGATGCACATGAATATTTTAGTCAGCTTAAAGAAGTGATTACCAGGCCTCGTGTTTATAAGGTTTGGCATTTTATAGAGAAGAAGTTTGTACCGGCATTTAAAGAAGGATACACCGTAAGCGAAAGTATTGCCGATGAATTTCAAAAACTCTATCATGTAAATTATTTCACCATCAGAAATACCCCACTACTCAGAGATCACAAGCAAAACAATAAAAAAATAAAAAATATATACTATCAGGGAAGCGTAAACGAAGGGCGCTGTTTCGAAATATTAATTCCCGCTATGCAGTATGTGAACTCAGAATTAGTAGTTTATGGGGATGGCAATTTTATGCACCAGGCTCAGAAATTAATTATAGAAAACAAACTGGAACACAAAGTTTTTTTAAAAGGGAAAGTAAATCCAGAAGAATTGGAGAATACTATTACTGAAGCCTATATTGGAATAAACCTTGTAGAGCCAGTAGGCCTCAATCAATATTTTTCATTAGCCAATAAATTCTTTGACTACATTCACCATAATATTCCTCAGGTGACCATGAAATTTCCTGAATATGAAAAAATAAATACAGAATATGAGGTAGCCATATTAATAGATAACTGTACAGTTAAAAATATTGCAGACACTATTAATAAATTATTAGATGATGATAACCTTTACGCCCGTCTATCCCACAATTGTAATGATGCAAAAGTGGCCTATAACTGGCAACAGGAGGAAAAAAAATTAATTTCATTTTACCAAATTCTTAATGGATAAAAAGCTTCATGTTATCTGCTTTGATGTTCCCTATCCACCCGACTATGGCGGGGTATCTGATATATTTTACAAAATAAAAAGTTTGTATGAAGCAGGAGTGCAAATTATACTACACTGTTTTGAATATGGCAGAGGCGAACAAAAGGAATTGAATAAGTATTGCAAAAATGTAATTTATTATTCCAGAAAAAGAATGTTCATTCTGAATAACACACTTCCATACATTGTAGCATCGAGAATTAATAGTACACTCATACAAAATTTAAGTAAGGACTCCTACCCTATTTTAGTGGAAGGTATTCACTGTAGTTTTGTGGCATTCAATCAGCTTTTCAAAAACCGAAAAATACTAATTAGGCTTCATAATGTAGAATATTTGTATTATCAATACTTGTGCAGAATAGAATATAATTTAATGAAAAAATATTATTTCTACCTGGAAAGCAAAAGACTTAAAAAATATGAAAGCAAGTTAGCCCCAATGGCAGATTTTTTAGCAATCAACCAAAAAGACACGAATTGGTACCATGAAAAACTAAAAGCAAAAAATATAAAGTGGTTGCCTTCTTTTGTAGCCGGAGATCAAATAAACTCTTTGCTTGGCCGAGGTGAATATTGTTTATATCAGGGAAACTTATCGGTAATAGAAAATGAAACAGCTGCACTTTGGTTAGCTGAAAAAATATTTTCAAAATGCAAAAAACCATTAATCATAGCAGGAAAAAAACCTTCTTCAAAATTGAAAAAGCGGATCCATCAATTGTCAGGGGTTCAATTAATTGCCGATCCATCTGAAAAGGAAATGATAGAGCTCACAAAAAATGCTCAGATTGTCCTCGTGCCCTCATTTAATATTACAGGATCCAAAATAAAATTATTCAATGCCTTGATACAGGGAAGGCACCTATTGGCCAATTCTGCAAGTGTTACCGGCACAGGGTTAGAAGACCTTTGCATATTAGCAGAAACGGAAGAACAATTTATTATTGAGGTAAACAAAAACTTCACTTTATCATTTTCGCAAGAAGAAATAAAGAAGCGTGCTGAAAGGTTTTTTGCTATTTATAATAATTCGAAGAATGCAGCAGCATTATTGGAACAAATATTTTTTTAGCAACTGTTAAGACATGCTTACAGACGCATTGTCAATTACTTTCCCCCTTTCTGTTTTTAGGGTACGTGCAGGAAATTTATTAATAACCATATAATCGTGAGTAGCCATTATAATTGCAGTTCCATAATCTCTGGAGATATTAAAAAGCAATTGCATCACCTCATCAGAGGTCTCCGGATCCAGGTTTCCGGTAGGCTCATCTGCAAGAATTAATTTGGGTGAATTTAATAAAGCTCTGGAAATATCAATTCGCTGTTGCTCTCCACCACTTAATTCATGGGGCATTTTGTGCCCTTTGGTTTTTAGGCCAACCTTATCTAAAACATCTGCAATTTTTTCATCCATAAGTTTGTCATCTTTCCATCCTGTAGCACGGAGTACAAATTTGAGATTTTCATTTACATTTCTATCGGTGAGCAATTGAAAATCCTGAAAAACTACCCCCAGATTGCGTCGCAGGTAGGGTATCTTTCTCCAATCAAGTTGTTTTAAATCGTAAGAAACTACCGTGCCTTCCCCTTCGGTCAATTCAAGATCGCCGTACAAGGTTTTCAAAAGACTGGATTTGCCGGTGCCAGTTTTCCCTACGAGGTAAACGAATTCACCTCTGCTCACTTCAATATTTATATCGCTCAGTATTAAGGCGCCGCCTTGATAAATATTCGCATTTTTTAATTCAGCAATTATCTCCTGCATTTAATAAGATTTCTATGATTGAATCAATTGATCGGCGTAAAGTTATACCTATAATTATATTTTAAAAAATACAAATGAATTACAATTGTTAAAAAACCATTTTTTACTTAAAACTAAAAAAATAGTTTGCAAACTAATTATTTAGTTTATCTTCGGGTTATAAATCTAAATTATGTCACGAACATTAACCAAAGCAGAGGAAGATATTATGCAAGTAATCTGGAAATTAGAGAGCGCTTTTTTAAGAGATATAGTAGCGGCTATGCCAGAGCCTAAGCCTCACCAGAATACAGTGGCCACTATATTAAAAATATTGATAGAAAAAGAATTTGTGGGCATAGAAGTGTATGGAAGAATGCACAAATACTATCCGTTAATTAATAAAGAAAATTACTCCAAAGGGCGCACAAAGTCTTTGGTAAAGAAATACTACCAAGGATCCTTTACCAATATTGTATCCTCTATGGTAAAAGACAATAATCTTTCTATTGAGGAATTAGAGATGTTGGTAAAAAAATTAAAAAAATCTAAATAATCTTTATGATACTATTTGCCTGGTATATAGCTAAAGTAATACTCTGCTCCGCTATTCTATATGGCTATTATTTATTAGCGCTGAAAGATAAAATTTTTCACAGATGGAACCGCTTTTATTTGCTTTCTGCAACGGCCATTTCTATTTTACTTCCATTTGTAAGTATAGACATATTATCTAATCATGCTACACAGGGTACAGCAATAAATTTAATTAGGGCGGTAACGGCACAGGATGAAATTGTGATAGAGCTTGGCAAGAAAACCTTATTCAACTCCACTACCCTAATAGCCATTGGATATTTAATTATTTCCTTTTTCCTATTAACAATGCTGTTGATTACTTTTTTAAAGATAATCCGGCTAAAAAATATTTACCCCAATACAAAAATAGATGGCATTGATTTTATAAACACAGAGGCCAAGGGAACGCCTTTCAGTTTTTTTAGTTACTTGTTCTGGAACCGAAAAATAGACCTTCATTCCCCCATAGGGCAAAAAATATTTAACCATGAAATAGCACATATCAAAGAAAAACATACTCACGATAAAATATTTTTAAATGTAGTGCTGATATTTTTTTGGACCAATCCTGTTTTTTGGTTGATAAGAAAGGAACTGAATATGATCCATGAATTTATTGCAGATAAAATAGCGGTGGAAGATGGCGACATCAGCGCATTTTCAGAGATGATATTAAAAAGTATTTATCCTACTCAAAATTTTTCTATAGCAAACAATTTTTTTTATTCACCTATAAAAAGGAGGCTTAAAATGCTCACAAAAAACACAAACCCCAAAGTAAACTATTTAAGCAGGCTGCTTGTGCTGCCGCTGGCGGCAATTATTTTTCTTGCATTTTCTTTAAAAATAAAATCAGAAAAGGCCAATACAATTTATACCGGCGGTGCAATCACTGTGGTAGTAGATGCAGGCCATGGCGGGCAGGATAATGGCGCCAAGTATAATGATATACTGGAAAAAGATATTACACTAAAAATTGTAAATGAAATAAAAGCATTAAATGCAAATAAGAAAATTAATATTCTATTAAGTAGAGAAGGCGACAAGGCGGTGTCATTAAACGATCGAGTAAGTTTTGCAGATGAGAATAAGGCCACGCTGTTTATTTCGGTGCATTTGAATGCAGGCACAGAGCCTACCGTGAAAAGTGGAATGGATGTAATAGTTCAAAATAATGGTAACAATTATCATGTACAAAGCAATTTGCTGGCATCTTCTATGATTGATGCTTTTAAAAAAGATTATCCACTACCGGTAGCTCCTTCCGTTTATGAAAGGCAGCAAGGAGTATTTGTTCTTAAAAATAACCAAAGGCCTTCTGTTATAGTTCAGCCTGCATTTATGACTACAGAAAAAGATCAGGCCTTTCTTGACCAACCTGAAAATATAAAATTAATTGCCAGCAATATTTTAAAGGGCATTGAAAATTATGCTGAACAAATAATTAACCTAAAGATGATACCGCAGCAAGCTATAGTAGATACACCGCCTTTGCCCAAGATGATGTACAAAGGCAAAAGAGTGGTGCGCCTGGAGTTAAGTACCAAACAAAATAAAGTAAAGGTGGACTACAATGATAAAAGCACTGAGATAATAACCAAAGAAGAAGCAGATAAACGCGGATTTATTTTACCGCCGCCACCACCTCCTCCTCTGCCCCCACCACCCCCGCCCCCTGCACCAAGCCCCAACTCCAAAACAGTGCCATCACTTTCAGGCACGCCTTCCCCGGCAGCGCTAACTGAGTCTCTTAATAAATTGAGCCATTCCTATTCTCTATACTTTTTAAATGGTAAAGAATCTTCAAAAAATGAAATAGAAAAAATAAATCCTAATGACATAAAATCTGTTAGCATTTACAAAGCAAAGGGGGCAATAGAGAAATATGGCCCAAGAGGTGCTGACGGAGTTTTGGAAATATGGACTATTAAAAATACGGCTGAAAAAAATAATGAAATGACTGTTACAGGACAACCCATACCCCCAGTATCAGGAGTGCCAACATCAAATGATGGAAACAATTCAAATGCCAATACGCCAGTACAAGTAACCGGTGAGAAAATCTTTACAAAAGTAGAAGAGGAGGCTTCTTTTCCGGGTGGCTTCATCGCTTGGAAAAAATATATTTCAGGTTTCCTTGCTGCGTCTTCAAATGAACTTACCAGTAATGATGAGGGTACTTGCATAGTAAGGTTTATTGTAAACACCGATGGAAGTATAAGTAATGTACAGCCAGAAACGATGAAAAATTCCAAACTTGCCGAGGTGAGCGTTAACGCTATCAGTAACGGGCCTAAGTGGATTCCAGCCAGACAAAATGGACGAATAGTAAAAGCATACAGAATACAGCCTATTACACTATCCTTACCGGAATCTAAATAAAGAGCTATTTCAAAAAAGCTATTGAAGAGGTTGTATTAATGCAGCCTCTTTTTTTTAAAATAAAAGTTTTTCTCCATTTACATTTATTTCTAAAGATTTTACATCACTCGCTTCTACCCTTCCTATAATTTGGGCGTCAATTTTAAATTTGTTTGCAATCGAAATAATTTCATTAGCAAATTCCGGATCAGTATATATTTCCATGCGGCAGCCCATATTGAATACCTGATACATTTCTCGATTATCTGCACCACTTGCTGCTTGTATTTTTTTAAATATTTCCGGAGGGCAAAATAAATTGTCTTTAATAATTTTTACATTTTCCGGAATATATTTAAGGCACTTAGTTTGCCCGCCACCGCTGCAATGTATCAGGCCATTTATCCACTCAAAATGATTTTCTAAAAGTGTTTTTATAAACGGTGCATAAGTACGAGTGGGCGACAAAATGCCGGGTATGTCACTTATTTTATTAGGCCCTATATACACTACCTCGTTAGGAAGGGATGGGTCAAAGCTTTCAGGAAACTTTTTTGCATAATGCTTGCTTAGCAAATCATGGCGGGCAGAGGTTAGCCCATTGCTTCCAATTCCTGAATTATCATTTTTCTCATAATTTGCTTTACCAAAAGATGCCAAACCTACTATTACATTGCCGGCCTTAATTTTTTCATTAGAAATTATTTTTTCTTTTGGCCAGCGTGCAGCCATAGTACCGTTTACAGCTATAGTACGGACTACATCGCCTACATCTGCAGTTTCGCCACCGCAGTATTGAATATTTATTCCATAGGTTTTCATTGATTCAAAAAATGCAGCACTGCCGTTAATAATCTCTTTTATTACTTCGCCGGGTATCAGGTTTTTATTTCTGTCAATAGTAGAATTAAAATTTATTTTGTCGTACACCCCTATGCACAATAAGTCGTCAAGGTTCATTACTATAGCATCTTGAGCAATGCCTTGCCATACCGAAATATCGCCGGTTTCTTTCCAATACAGATAGGCAAGAATACTTTTAGTACCTGCCCCATCTGCATGCATTACATTTACAAAACCACTATCGCCATTGATATCCCGATATATTTTACAAAAAGCTTTTGGAAACAATCCTTCATCCAAATCTTTCACTGCTTCATGAATTTCTTCTTTTTGGGCAGATACCCCGCGCTTAGCATATAAAGACATAGTAAATAAATATGCGGTAAAATTAGCACTGGAATTGCAAATAGAATGCAGCTTCTAAAAAAAATGAGTGCAATTCAAATTGTTACCGGTTGATGGAGACACCAACTGGCGTAGCATGCTGTAAGCGGTGTCTTCGCCACCTATATGTATTACGGCCATGCGACAATTTAAAATGCACCGAAAAAAGAAGTATGGCAATTAAGTTTTTACTCGTGTTTATATTTGCACATGCAAGTTCAGGAAAACTTTTCCCTAAAAGAATACCATACCTTTCACACAAGCACCATGGCCCGGTATGCCGCGTTTTTTTCCAATCAGGAAGAATTAAAGGAATTGGCAACTTTTCAAAACGGAAATATAAATCAAATCATTCTGGGGGGCGGCAGCAATGTGCTTTTTACAAAAGATTTCGATGGCATTGTCTTAATCAATAAAATTCCCGGAATTGAAATTATAAAGGAAACTGAAGAATATGTATTTATAAATGCAGGCGCCGGAGTGCCTTGGGTTACATTTGTAGATTATTGTGTACAAAATAATTTTGGCGGCGTAGAAAACCTTTCACTTATACCGGGCAGCACCGGTGCTTCGCCTATGCAGAATATTGGTGCTTATGGTGTAGAGATTAAGGATGTATTTTTTGAACTGGAGGCCTATCATACTAAGGATAATTATCTGAAAACTTTTAGCGCTGCAGCCTGCGAATTTGGCTACCGCGAAAGTGTATTTAAAAAAAAGTGGAAAGGGCAGTTTGTTATTTTAAATGTAACCTTTAGGTTGAATAAAAAACCTCTGTACAATATTTCTTATCATGCACTGGAGCAAGAACTTGAGAAACAGCATGCAACATCATTAAGTATCCATTTAATTTCGGAAACTGTAAAAAGAATAAGGCAATCTAAACTACCGGATCCAGAAAGGATAGGCAATGCGGGCAGTTTTTTTAAAAATCCTGTTATCTCCAAAGAACTGCTTCTGGAGGCAGCAGAAAAAAATAAAATAGAGGTGCCACATTTTCCTATAGATGAGTGCCTCTATAAAGTGCCAGCCGGCTGGCTTATAGAGCAATGTGGCTGGAAGGGGTATCGCAAAGGTGATGCAGGCTGCTATCAAAAGCAGGCATTGGTATTGGTAAATTATGAAAATGCTAAGGGCATTGAAATCTTTAATTTAAGTACCGATATAATAGATTCAGTATATAAAAAATTTGGCATCTGGCTGGAAAGAGAAGTAAATATTTTGCATTAATTTCGTTGAACTGCAATTATTGAAAATATTGTAAACCTTCAAAACTAACTTATGCTTAAATTTTCATTCCTATCAGCACTATTATTTTTAGGTCTTAATTTATTGGCCCAAAAAGATACCATAAAACTTCGCGAAATTTCGCGTGAGAAAAAAAATATCATTACAGACAGGCCACCACAAGCTGTATATTTTCAGGTTGGAGGCGCAGGAGTATTATTATCCGGTGTTTATGATCGCCGTTTTTTAAAACGAGTAAATGGTCCCGGTTTTGCTGCTGGTTTGGGCTATTACGGTGGATCTGGCTTCCATATTTTCACTGTACCCGTTTCTCTTAATTATTTATTTGGGCGCAGCAATCATTTTGTAGAAGTAGCAGCAGGAGGCACCTATATTTCGGCAGGTGATGTTGGTTTTTTTAATGACACGCCCAACTCTGAAAGTGGCGTTATTATACATGCCAATCTTGGTTACCGATATCAACCCACAAAAGGAGGCTTTTGTTTTCGTGGTGGATTCAGCCCTTTGGCCTACAAAGGCGAGGGTATAATGTATTACTACATCTCTTTTGGTTATAATTTTTAAATAATACTTTCAGGCCCCGGCTTTAGTTAAAATCTTCTTCATCCAACTCTTCATTGCCAAAGGACTCGTTTCCGAGATTAAGCATGCTGCCCATTAGATCCTTAAACTCAAACTTACCTTCTGCCAGCTTTTTGCTGATGAGTGAAAAACTTGCAAGGCCATGTAATACAAATTCCATCAACAAAGCATTTTCTTTTTCATCCAGGCCCGGATAATGTTTTTTTACAATTCCATACAATCCATCTACTTTATAAAGCAATTGAATTTTATCTTCATCCCTTAGGTCAAAAAATATATTTAAATGATTTCCTGCATCAAACCACCGGATGATGGCCTTGTAGGGATTTTCATTTTGTGTAGCATCTTTGCTTCTTTTCTTTTTAAATGTTTCCGGATTGGGAAAATATTTTACAAATTGAGTTCGTACCGCTTTTTCCATCAGGTTGTAAGCTACCTGATAGGGGCCTTCTTGCTCACCTTCATACACTAATTCTATCTTGCCGGTAATGGCCGGAATAATTCCGGTAAAGTCGCTAATCCAAACCTGCGTTGATTTTTCTTTGTTGATGATTGCGCGCCTTTCTGCCGCACTTACAGCATTTTCATAAGCTGCAATAGTAAGTCGAGCCGATACTCCACTTTTTTTATCTACATATTCACTGTTTCTCGCTTCAAAAGATACCTGCTCTATCAAACGCTTTACCAGATCGCTTATTTTTATTTTTTTTAATTGTGCTTCATGAATTTCAGCTTCCTGCTCTGTAATAAATAAGGCATTTTCAATTGAGTTAGGATAATGTGTAAGAATCTGGCTTTCTATTCGATCTTTCAGCGGAGTCACAATCGCACCTCTATTGGTATAATCTTCTGGGTTTGCCGTAAATACAAACATGATATCTAAGGGCAACCTTAATTTAAACCCTCGTATCTGAAGGTCGCCTTCTTCTAGAATATTAAATAAGGAAACCTGAATGCGTGCCTGCAAATCGGGCAATTCGTTTATAACAAAAATACCCCGGTTGCTCCTTGGTATGATGCCGTAATGTATCACTCCCTCATCGGCATAACTTAATTTTAAATTGGCTGCCTTTATAGGATCTATATCGCCAATTAGGTCGGCTACACTCACATCTGGTGTAGCTAATTTTTCGCCATACCTTTCACTGCGATGCAGCCATTCAATTGGCAGATTGTCCCCCATTTCGTTCTTGAGGTCTATGGCATATTTACTTAAAGGATTAAACGGGTCATCATTGACTTCGCTACCTGCAACTACAGGGATGTATTCATCCAGCAACTCGGTCATCTGCCGTGCCATACGGGTTTTAGCCTGCCCACGTAGGCCCAGAAATAAAATATTGTGCCTGGATAGCAATGCTCGTTCTGTATCAGGAATTACACTATCCTCGTAGCCAATAACACCGGGGAATGCGGGCTCCTTTCTGCCAATTTTTTTTATAAGATTTTCTCTCAATTCTTCTTTTACAGAGCGGGGTTTAAAATCAGAAGATTTAAGTTCACCGAAAGTTTTTATATTTTTAAAATTCACTTTTTTTAAAGATTGATATGGTTAATAAATAATCAAAGTGTGGCACTATTTTTTTTGAATAAAAAAATACTGTGCCGGATAAACAAAATAGTTTTAATAAACCGTTTTTCTTTTTCCGCTTTCAAAATCCTTAAAGATAAATGCGCCTAATTTATCTAAAGAAGCAAAGAAAGCTTTGCCATTGTTGGTTTCCGTAAATTCCGTAACAAATTTTTGAAGGTACGGATCGCTGGCAATCATAAATGTGGTAATCGGAATTTTTAATTTCTTGCATTGGGCAGCAAGGTTCATACATCGGTTCAGAATGCGCCTGTCCACACCAAAACTATTTTTATAATACCGTCCTCCAATTTTAAGGCAGGTAGGCTTGCCATCAGTTATCATAAATATCTGCTTATTCGGATTTTTTCTTCTTCTCAAAATGTCCATTGCAAGGTTGAGGCCGGCTACGGTGTTGGTATGATATGGACCTACCTGTAAATAAGGGAGGTCTTTGATTTCCACTGTCCAGGCATCATTTCCAAATACCACGATGTCTAAGGTGTCTTTGGGATATTTGGTGGTGATGAGTTCGCTCAATGCCATTGCTACTTTTTTAGCAGGAGTGATTCTGTCTTCGCCATAGAGAATCATACTATGGGATATGTCTATCATCAGCACGGTAGAGGTTTGACTTTTAAAATCAGTTTCTCTGATGGCCAAATCATCTTCATGCATCCGAAAACTTTCTACTCCATGATTGATTTGCGCATTTCTGATAGATTCTGTAAAATCAATTTGCTCTAAGGTATCTCCAAATTGAAAAGGCCTTGTTTCAGAATTAATTTCATCGCCGCCACCCGGTTTAAATGTCTGATGATTCCCCTGCTTTGATTTTTTTAATTTTCCGAAAATCTCTTCAAGACTTTTTTTTCTAATCCCTTGTTCAGTTTTAGGTGTTATTTCAAATGTTCCTTTTTCATTGTTTTGATCTATGTACCCCTTATCCTTTAGGTCTTCTATAAAATCGCCCATGCCATATTCATCGTCAGAAAGTTTGTATTCCTTATCCAGTTCTGTAAGCCAACTAAGGCTTTCGGCCACATCGCCGCTGGTATAGGTAAGTAGCTGCACAAAAATATCCAGCAATTTTTCGAAAGAAGATTTCTTATTCTCGCCTGGGTCAAATTTAGAAAAATGATGTGCACGCATAGTTTATAGGGTATTTCAATCTTAGCATTGCAATTTACGATAGAAAAGATAAAAGTTTTTGTAAGGTTTAGAAGCCGGGGCAGGTAGGCGGTAATGATTGTAGCAATAGCGTAATTTATTCCTGAGCTTGACGAAGTATTGGATTTATCACGTTAAATTAATTCAACAAATTCTGGTAGCCAACAAATGATTAATCCAGCCGTGCATTCTAAAAAATTTACTCTCCTAAATTTGGGTGGATCGAACACCTATAATCCCGGCATTACACCCTAAATTTTTTACCTATTTTCAATTCTTGATTGTTATAAAGTTTTGGCATTTCTGAAAACCCTATCAGTGTTATTCAATATTTATTCAAAACAAAAAATGTGCGACCAGAAAATCCAATCGCACATTTTATTAAATTATTCAATAAACATACAGCCGATACTATTGTGTACTATCATGCGCTGGAGTTTCTTTCTTATTCTTTTTGTCAGAATCCGGAATTACCGGTTGGTTTATAACCTTGGTCCCCGTTTCAGTACTTAGTACCGAAGGAGGGTTTTTAAAATATTGCTCCATACTATTTACCTGCTGCAATAGTTGCTGCACTATTTGATTATCATAAGATAAAGCGCCTTGCTTGCTTTCATCTAAGCTATTAAAATAGGTAATCTGTTGTTCCAGATCTTTACGCAATGAATTAGCCACCTTATTTGCAAGCACTGTATCTCCACTCTTCAATGCAGCAAGTAGGAATTGGCCAGAAATTTGATTTTGTTGCTGACGCCGTGATACCATTCCATAAGGGAAATTTTGTTGTAACATACCCTTATCACATTGCTCCAGAAGCTTTATGGCATCTGCTTTTCTTCCATGATCTGCAAGGTTGTTGGCTACCTGTGCAAATTGCATTCTAATTGTATTCAAATGGCGGCGGTTTTCTTCATCAAAATAAACTCCTGGTTTATCGGCATTACCAAATTGAAATTTATTTTGCATGACATTGAAAGCCCAATCACGATTTACCTGCCCATTTTTTACAGGTACCAGGCGATAAGTAAGCCCATCAGCACGCAGATAATCCTGAAATCCTAATTCATCATAAAATGAAGTGAAGTAGATAGGGCGTTTCCAATGATTAGCGGCTATGATATTCAGGATAGCGCTTTCGTTTTTGCCTAAAGCTTTCTTAGGTATAGTAAAATTCAATTCACTTACTACGCTATCATCCGCATTTACAGTACCATTACTTTTTACAAGATTTACATCTACGGGTACCGTTACATTCTGTGTAGGAAAGGCATTGATTACATCATCGTCATTCATATAAACCATACTTGGATCGTCACTGCCTGCATATTTCTTCATCATAGTATAAAGATCCATCGGCTGATTTTTATCTATGGCTTTAAACCCAGGCAGGTCCGGAATCAGGTATATGGCATCTCTTTTACTTCCGATAATCTGTTCAGGAGTCCATATCACATCAAACGGTGCACTTTTGTTTATTTTGTACCGCATTTGATTGATATACCAGTCAGTGCCTAAGAGGCTTGAATTAATCACACGCACATCTCTCCGCACGCCTTGTACTTCCTGTGCATACCACAATGGGTAAGTATCGTTGTCGCCAAATGTAATGAGAATGGCATTAGGTGCACAACTTTGCAAGTAATCAATTGCAAGGTCTCTGGCCAATACTTTATTGCTGCGATCATGATCATCCCACTCCTGAGATGCCATAAGCACAGGCACAGCAAGAAGGCATACAGCACCAGCCACATAGGTTGCCAGTTTTACATTTATGAATTTTTCAAATAATTCCTTTACATAGAGTACGCCTATACCTATCCACATTGCAAAAGCATAGAACGAACCTACATACGCATAATCCCTTTCTCTAGGCTGGTTACCTGCCTGATTTAAATAAAATACAATAGCAGCACCGGTAAAGAAAAATAAAAGGCCAACAACGATTGTATCCTTTTTATTTTTTTGATATTGATACACCAATCCAAGAATACCTAATATCAGCGGAAGGAAGAATAATTTATTATTGGCTTTATTATGCTTTATGCTGTCTGGCATTTTACTTTGATCGCCTAATCGGGCAGCATCAATAAATGGAATACCTGAAATCCAGTTTCCATCGCGCACATTTCCCATATCTATTCCTTGAAGATCATTTTGCTTACCTGCAAAATTCCACATGAAATATCGCCAATACATCCAATTAAATTGATAGCTGAAGAAAAATGCAATGTTATCGCCCATAGTAGGTTTATCATAATACTTTCCTGTTTTGGGGTCTTTGCCTATACCGGCAAAACTTGCATAATAATCTGCATGCCCCTGATCATTACTAGCATCCCACATACGTGGAAAAAAATGAAGGTCTTCGGGAGCATAGGTAGTGATTACTTTCTTACCATTCTTCTCATAGCGGGTAGTGCCTTTTACATAAGTATCTTCTGTTTTTTGCTCTGTTGGGTCTGCTGTAAAATCCTGTCCTTTTAATATAGGCCAATCGCCATACTGCTCACGGCTAAGATAGCCTACAAGGCTCACCGGATTATCTACATTAAACATATCAACAGCTGGGTCTGCATTGGACCGAATAAGTGTAGTATAGTAGGTGGAAAAACCAAGCAGTACAAAGGCAAAACTCCACATGGCTAATTTTAAGAAATTCCAATTTTTTCTTATTGCGAGCTTGATTAAAAAATAAATAATGGCAGCCAGAAAAATAAAGAAAAAAGTAAATCCTGTAAAGAAGGGAAGGCCAAAACTATTTACAAATAAAATATCTGTATCGCCGGCAAGTTTTATTGTCCATTGAATCATAGGTACTTGTACAATACCCGTGATAACACAGCCTGCAACAAATGCCCAAAATGTACCCCACTTCGTAGTATTGTATCTTTTAAAATAATATACCATTACAATGGCAGGAATAGATAAGATACAGAGTAGATGCACCCCTACTGATAAACCAATCAGGTAGAATATAAGGATTAACCACCTGTCGGCACGGGTAAAATGACCATGAATCCCAACGGCCTGCTCATTAGTAACATCTTGTTCCCATTTTAAAATTGCCCAAAAAACAATAGCCGTAAAAAAGGATGAACTCGCATATACCTCTGACTCTACAGCACTGTACCAGAAGGAGTCACTAAAAGTATAGGCAAGAGCCCCAACCACGCCAGCAGCCATTATTGTAAAAAGCTGGTTGTTGGTCAAGCTATTGATTGCAGCCCCACCCACAATCTTTCTAGCAAAGTGCGTAATACTCCAAAATAGAAACAATATGGTAAAGGCGCTCATCAGAGCACTCATACTGTTTAGCCCCAGAATGGCATTGTTAGGATTAGAAAATGGCGCCATGAAAAGCCTGCCTAATAAAATAAACAAAGGCGCTCCCGGCGGATGTGGAATTTGTAGTTTATAAGCACTGCTGGCAAATTCACCACAATCCCAAAAGCTACCGGTGGCTTCCATTGTAGATAAATAAACGAAGGCTGCAATAGCAAATACTGCCCATCCGGTAATGTTGTTGATCTTTTTATAACTCATTCTGGGTTTTGATTTAGAAGCGGCAAATATAAACTTATGATCTAAACTTTTTAAACGCTGATTGTATTTTTATTAAAGAGGATGTTAAATTACGACAAATATCGTACACGGTTACAATCTTTTGACAAATAATTTTGCGTAGGGGCATTTCAATAATTTGAAATTTAAAATTAGCTTCGCGCGCAAATGAAGAAAGCATTTATTCAGCTCCACGCCGCTGTGTTATTAGCTGGTTTCACTGCCATTCTCGGAAAATTAATAGAGCTGAATGAGGGATACCTTACAGCCTATCGCATGTTTTTGAGCGCATTAATTCTTGGGGTAATTTTATTTTTTAATAAAAAACTTCATACTTACAGCGCTAAAAATACCTTCAAAATGCTGGGTGTGGGCGCCATTATATCACTACACTGGCTTACTTTTTATGGAAGCATTAAATACTCAAATGTTTCTGTATCCGTTACCTGCCTTTCCTCCATCGGATTTTTCACTTCCTTCTTCGAACCACTAATTAACAGACGCAGAATAGACATAGTGGAAGTGCTTTTAGGGCTCTTGGCCATAGCAGGGGTATATCTAATTTTTAGTTTTTATCCTGAATTTAAAACGGGAATTATTTTCGGTATTATTTCTGCGATGCTCGCCTCTCTATTCCCTATCATTAACAAAAGATTATTAGAAACATATTCTTCTAACACACTTACCTTTTTTGAAATGAGTGGAGGCGTTCTGGCTATGTGCTGCCTTCTGCCCTTTTATTTTCATTTTTTTCCGGCTACCTATTTTATTCCTACCCTTAGCGACTTTTTATGGCTACTGGTGCTATCGGCGGTGTGCACTGTTTTTGCATTTTATCTGAGCCTCAATTCGCTAAAGAAAATTTCTGCATTTACCACTAATCTTACTTACAATTTCGAGCCGATCTATTCCATTCTGCTTGCATTCATCATTTTTAAAGAAAATAAATTTCTGGGTTCGGGGTTCTATTATGGGGTAGCACTTATTTTATTGGCTGTAAGCCTGCAAATGCTGCGGGTATATCACGACCGTAAAAAGGATAGAAGTTTGGAATTGGGGATTTAGGGCATTTTCGTAAAATACCTCCGAAATCGAGACTCAATTGGCGCTATTAGTCCAAATAATTAATTTCAAAACTCATATCTGCAAAAGCTTCATACATCTTACTTACGCCACAATATTTATCTTTTGAAAGATGCACAGCCTTTGCCACCTTTACTTGATCCTCTCCACTCACCTTAATGGTGTATAATATAGACATTTTATTATACACAGAGGGCGTTTCATCAGTAAGATTTCCAATAACCTTGATAGAAAATTCTGAAAAACTTACACGCATTTTTTCCAGAATATCTACGATATCAAAGCCTGTACATCCGGCCAGTGATGCAAGCATCAAAATTTTAGGCCGGGTACCTAAGTGAACTTCTTTGTCTATTTCTATTTTATACCCTTCCAGGTCTGCGGTAAAATGACCTTTTCCTTTAAAAGTGACATTTATTTCATTTTTTTTCATTGTCATATTTTACAAAACTAAAATTACGCATCAGGATAAATGAGATGATAGATAAGATGATAATTGAGATGAACTCATAGCACCACTTTGGCGCCAAATCACTTTTCCTTCCTTGAATAAAACAAGAGTAGGAACACCTTGTATCTGGTACTGCGAGGCCAGAGCAGGATTTTTATCAATATCAATTTTAATAACGCGCAGTTTACCAGTGTTTTGCCGTGCAAACTTTAATAATTCCGGTGCCATTTGCTTACAAGGGCCACACCATGTAGCATGAAAATCTACCAATACTGGCTGCCGATTTTTTATTACATCATTAAATGTTTCCATACAAAATTTTATTACACAAATTATGCCTGATAATATTTTTCCATTCAAAGTTACAAAGGGGTTTTATCAATAAAAAAAGATCGGTACAATATTCCATGATTAATGCTATTTGAACATTTTATCTTCATAAGTTGGTGAGGTAGCCCGTAGCACATTTTAAAATAACGATACACTTGTGTATTTTAAAAAGTAGTCATATTTTTCTCGCATGCTCTATTAATATTTTTTCAACAAAGCCTAATGAAAACTTACTTTTGGGTCATGACACCACAGCGATACGAACGGCTTAGCCGGGTTTTAGATCAAAGGCAGCCGGATCTTACAATTGTATTAGAGAATGTTTTCGATCCTCACAATGTATCTGCGGTAATGCGTACCTGCGATGCAGTGGGAATACAGGAGATTTATATTTTGAATGACCGTATTCCGCCACATAAAAAATGGGGGTATAGAAGCTCATCTACTGCGGCAGAATGGCTTACCATTCACCAGTTTACAGATGCAGAAGATTGCTTCAAAAAAGTAAAAGAAAAATATGAAAAGGTTTTTGCTTCACATCTCACCGAGAAAGCCACAGATTTGTACAAAGTAGATTTTACACAATCAATTGCGTTGGTCTTTGGAAACGAAACATTTGGGATAAGCGATGGCATCAAAAACTTTATAGATGGCTATTTTACAATTCCGCAGGTAGGTATTATTAAATCGCTAAACATTTCTGTGGCATGTGCTGTAACCTTATACGAAGCCTTCAGGCAAAAAAATACCAATGAGCACTACCACAAAGCCAAAATTTCACCTGAAATTAGGGAAGCCTTGGAAGAGAAGTGGAAAATGCCTAAGAAAAAATTCTGAATAATAAAAAATGCAATTTTGACGGATTTTTTTTCTTAAAACTGACAGCCCTTTTACTTTTCTGCCAACTAATCTGCCAAGACCACTTTGGTACAATTATTCGTGTACATTTGCCATCCGAAATAACAAATTAAAAATTTTTAACAATTATGGCAAAGCAAAAATTTGAACTCTTTGATGATAGGGTTCTTGTAAAACCCAATGCGGCTGAAGAAAAATCTGCCGGAGGCATTATCATACCTGATACTGCGAAAGAAAAACCTCAAAAAGGCACCGTGATAGCAGTTGGCAAAGGCAAATATGCCGAACAAACAGGTAATTTAATTCCTGTAGCTGTGAAAGAAGGTGATTTGATCATGTACGGTAAATATGGTGGCACAGAGATTACTATAAATGGCGAAGATTATCTTATTATGCGCGCATCAGATATTTTGATCAAACTGAGTTAATAAATTACGATAAAAATCTAAAAAAATAAATAGTATGTCTAAACAAATATTCTTTGATATCGAAGCCCGCAATAAAATGAAGAAGGGTGTAGATACACTGGCAAATGCAGTAAAAGTAACACTTGGGCCCAAAGGCCGTAATGTGGTTATTGATAAAAAATTTGGCGCCCCTACGGTAACTAAAGATGGTGTAACCGTAGCAAAAGAAATTGAATTAGAAGATTCCATTGAAAACATGGGTGCACAAATGGTAAAAGAAGTAGCTTCAAAAACTGCTGACATAGCAGGTGATGGTACTACTACTGCTACAGTTCTTGCTCAGGCAATCATTAGTGAAGGTTTAAAAAATGTGGCCGCCGGAGCAAACCCTATGGATTTGAAACGTGGTATTGATAAAGCGGTAAAAACCATAGTAGCGCATTTGAAAAAACAATCTGTAGCCGTTGGCGAAAATGGCAAAGAAAATAAGATCGAACAAGTAGCTTCTATTTCTGCTAATAACGATGAGTCTATCGGAAAACTAATAGCACAAGCTATGGCTAAGGTTGGTAAAGAAGGGGTAATCACTGTGGAAGAAGCTAAAGGAACTGATACTACTGTAGAAGTGGTAGAAGGTATGCAATTCGATCGCGGATATGTATCGCCCTACTTTGTAACCAATAGCGAAAAGATGGAAGCTGATCTAGAAAACCCTTACATATTAATATATGACAAGAAGGTTTCTTCCATGAAAGATATTCTTCACATTCTTGAAAAAGTAGCACAAAGTGGCCGCCCTTTATTGATTATTTCTGAAGATTTGGAGGGTGAAGCTTTGGCTACATTAGTTGTAAATAAACTACGTGGCACATTGAAAGTAGCTGCAGTAAAAGCCCCGGGCTTTGGCGACAGAAGAAAAGAAATGTTGCAAGACATTGCTGTATTAACTAAAGGTATAGTAGTGAGTGAAGAACAAGGCTATAAATTAGAAAATGTGGACCTTACTTATCTTGGCCAAGCCTCTGCGGTAGTAATAGACAAAGACAATACTACCATCGTAGGTGGCAAAGGTGATAAAAAAGAAATCACTGCAAGGGTAAACCAAATCAAAGCTCAGGTAGAAAGTACTACCTCTGACTATGATAAAGAGAAATTACAAGAGCGCCTTGCAAAATTAAGTGGCGGCGTAGCAGTACTATATGTAGGTGCAGCCACTGAGGTAGAAATGAAAGAAAAGAAAGATCGTGTAGATGACGCATTGCATGCTACAAGAGCTGCTGTAGAAGAAGGGATTGTACCAGGTGGTGGAGTAGCATACATTCGTGCCATTGCAAGTTTAAAAGATCTTGAAGGAGATAATGATGATGAAACCACCGGTATTCAAATTGTAAGGCGCGCTGTTGAAGAGCCGCTTCGTCAGATAGTAGTAAACAGTGGTATTGAAGGAAGTATTGTAGTTCAAAAAATCAAAGAAGGCAAGAAAGACTTTGGTTTCAATGCCCGCACAGAAGTTTATGAAAACTTATTAGCTGCCGGTGTGATTGATCCGACAAAGGTGACTCGCATAGCTTTGGAAAATGCTGCATCAATCGCAGGCATGCTGCTTACTACAGAATGTGTAATAAGCGACAAGCCTGAAAAAGATAAGCCTGGTATGCCTCCTATGGGTGGCATGGGCGGCGGAATGGGTGACATGGGTTACTAATTTTGCAACAAAAAAAATGGGAAGCCGTCTAATTGAGACGGCTTTCTTATTTATGCCCCTATCCTTACAATCATGGCTCTTAAAGAAATAATAAAAGATTTTTTTTGAAAAAACATTTTATTATTTGTAGCTTCAAAATAAAAAACATGGCTCATTCACATCGCATTTTAAAATTGGTTTTTGTAAATATTACATGGGCATTCCTGCTGATTCTACAGCCTGTATTGGCACAGGATACTTTACAAATGATTACGCCGGACAGAGTTAACAGTGCCGAGCAAACGCAAAAACCCTATGTGATTTTAATTTCTGTAGATGGATTTCGCTATGACCTTGCAATGCGCTACCAAGCAAAAAATTTATTAAACCTAAGTGCTCAGGGTGTGGAAGCTACCTCAATGCGGCCATCATTTCCCTCACTTACATTTCCTAATCATTACTCCATTATTACCGGCCTGTACCCTTCTCATCATGGCATAGTAGGCAATAAGTTTTATGATCCTGCCAGAAAACAGATGTACGCGATAAGAAATAAAGCCGAAGTACAGGATGGCACCTGGTATGGCGGTGAACCATTATGGGTTTTAGCAGAAAAGCAGAAAATGCTTTCTGCAAGTTTTTTTTGGGTGGGCTCAGAAAGTGATATTGAGAAAACAAGACCTACCTATTATTACCAATATTCAGAATTATTTACCAACGACCGGCGGCTGGATATTTTAAAGGATTGGCTACAATTACCTGAAGGCAATAGGCCACATTTTATCACCTTTTATTTTCCGGAGGTAGATCATGCAGAACATTACTATGGTGTATATTCAAAGCAGGCAGAAGAAGCAGTACACCACGTGGATAGCGCCATTGGCAAAATGAACAGTATGGTGGCGCAGTTAAACTTACCGGTCAATTTCATTTTTGTTTCTGATCATGGATTTACAAATATTGACACAGTACATACGATTGCAGTAGAAAATCTAATTGATACTTCTAAATTTATAGTGGCAGGCGAAAGCACTATCATGCATCTCTATGCCAAGGACACCACAGCTATCATTTCTCAATATAATATTTTAAAAGCTGCCGAAAATAACTACCACGTTTATCTGGCAAATGAAGTGCCTGAGAGGTGGCATTATGGAAAAAAAGACGATCGCTATGGCCGTATTGGCGATATCCTGATTAGTGCAGATATGCCTTTTATTTTTTCATCCAAAGGGCGCAAAAATGCAGCTACTCATGGCTTTGATAATTATACTCAGGAAATGCAGGCTACATTTTATGCATGGGGCCCAGCATTTAAAGAGAATTTCAAAATAAATAATTTTGAGAACATCAATATATACCCACTGATAGCTTACATACTCGGCCTTCACTTTGATGCAAATAGCATTGATGGAAAACTTGAAGTACTAAAACCAATCCTGAAAGAATCAAAATAATTTTTATTCTTAAGGAAAAATAAAACATACCGGACAAAAAATTACCATCAGATATTCATCGTGGTCAACGCATCGGTTGTTGTTCGTTTTCCTTGAAAAAAAAACGAATGGCAGGTAGCCAAAAATGCTTTTCGGTAAGGGGGTCCTTCAATTCTGTAACACATTAGAATTTCTATTAGGCACCTTTTTTCATAATATTTCTTACTTGCATCTCATCATCATGCAATTGAATTTTTAATGCGTCCAGATTAGCAAATTTTATTTCTGGCCGCATATATTTTTTTACATATACACGCATCTCCATTCCATAAATATTTTTATTGAAATCAAAGATGTTAACCTCAGTCATGATTTTATCATCACCAATAGTTGGCCGTATTCCAATATTCATCATGCCATTGTAATAAGGCAACGAATCAAAGCTTTCATCAACATTATTACGAATCTTTACTGAAACGGCATAAACGCCATAAGGAGGAATCAATTTATGCGCATCGGCCACAAATATGTTGGCAGTAGGAAATCCCAACGTTCGCCCCAATTTATTCCCATCCACTATTACGCCGGTAAAAAAGTATTCATACCCAAGGTATTGATTAGCAAACTGAATGTTCCCTTCATTTAGTGCCTGCCTGATCTTTGTAGAGCTGATAGATACATTATCTAAAACGTGTGCTGGAATCTCTTCTACTTTATACTTTCCTTCGGCACCATATTCTTCCAGCATTTTATAATTACCCTTTCTATCCTTTCCAAAATGATGATCATACCCTGTAATGATAATCTTTGGATGAAATTTTTTTATAAGAAAAGACTTAATATACTCTTCAGGTGATTGCTCTGCAAATGTTTTAGTAAATGGCACTATTACTAAATGATCGATACCCTGCGATTCTATTAATTCAATCTTTTCATGTAGTGTGTTTAATAATTTTAAACTGCCGCATTTTCCCGGCGTCAATACCATTCTTGGATGAGGATCAAAAGTGATGATCAATGAATATCCATTGATTTTTTCGGCTTCCTTTTTTACCTGTTTAATGATTTCTAAATGACCTGAATGCACACCATCAAATGTTCCGATAGTAAGAACGGTATCTTTAAATGATGGTAAATTATTTATATCCCTGTGTACTTGCATTCTTGAAGTGTGCAAATGTATCTAATTATTTTGATGGCTAATCCCCAATGAAGAAACCAAGGTAGTTTCCTATTATTTTTTTACCTCTTTATCGGAAAACCACTCCTCCCTTGTAAGGCTGTAAACAAAATTTAATTTAGGTATCTCGCCATAATAGCTCACCTGCTGTTCGCCGCTCTTTTTTATTCCCAGGCGGCTTATGGCAATTTGAGAACGGATATTTTCTGCTCCAATGTGAAAATGAACCATTGCAACAAATTGATATATATAATCTAACATTAAAGCCTTCGCCTGATGATTAACTCCTGTACCCCAATATTGAACTGCATAAAAAGTATAACCGATAAGAATACTATTTTCCTGACTGTTATAATCATAAAATCGGGTACTTCCTATTACAGCATTCTTTTCCTTTTCAATAATTTTAAAAGCGCCCCCACTTGCTAAAGCACCTGCAAAATATATCTTGAATATTTCTCTTTGCCAGCGCTCTTTGTTAGGATGCTGCTCCCATATTTTAGGATCTGAAGCAGTAATATATAATTCTTCAAAATCCTCTTCCTGCAATGGATAAAGGGCTATTGTTTCGTTTTGTAATATCGGTTGAATATTAAAATTCATTTACTGGGTTTTTATTTAAAAATTTAAAGTTATTTCAAATCCAAGACTATTTGTTTTCAATTTCTATTTGAATGAAATACCCGCTATATCTTCTAAAAAATGCGAAAAACAATAGGGAAATATGAAATAGCGCTATACCCTAAGAGCAGATTGTTTAAGCTAAATTCTATTGAAATTAAGGGTAAGAGCGCCTTTCGATTTAAAAGAGAAATAAAATTTGATAATCTATAAAATAAAATCAGATTTTGCCTCAATAATCCTAATACGGATCCACATCACAAACTACAACCACACTTCTCAAATTGGAATGTGCCTTCATCAAATCTATATCATTGAGAATAATTTTCTTTTGATTTGAAAGTTGTGCCGAGTCCTGTTTTAGTTTTAGTAAAATTTCTAACAGGTACATATTTCTAATTCTCGATATTACAGGTGCTGCGGGGCCACTCACCATATCAAAATTTTTAGACAATAAGTCTGCGAAAAAATAGGCGGCTTCCTTTACGACAGCCTCCTTTTGATGTTTAAGGGTAATTCTGATAAGCCTGCTAAATGGAGGGTAAAAAAACTGTTTACGAAATGCAAGTTCGAAATCATAAAATTTTTCATAATCATGATGCTCTACAAAGGAAAGTACAGGATGACTTGTTTTAGAAGCCTGAATCATTACAAGTCCCTGCTTATCCTTTCTTCCGGCTCGACCACTCACCTGCTCCATTAGTTGAAAAGCCCTTTCATTTACCCGAAAATCTGCAAAACCCAATAAGCCATCCGCATCAAGTATGCCTACTAAATTTACTTTTTCAAAATCTAACCCCTTTACTACCATTTGTGTGCCTACCAATACATCAAGGCGCTGCATTTCAAAAAGCTTTATCAGTGTGTCATGTGCATTTTTACCACGTACAGCATCCACATCCATGCGTGCAATGCGCCACATAGGGAATCGCTCCGTTACTTCTTCTTCAATTTTTTCGGTGCCAAAGTTTTTTTCTTTCCAATTTACACTACCACACTGAGGGCATGCTACCAATTTAGGGTAAGTATTGCCACAATAATGGCAGTGCAGTTTATTAGAAAATTTATGCAATGTAAGTGTGACTGAGCAATTGATGCACTGAGGTATGTATGCACACGTGCCACAAATTAAAAATGGTGAATACCCGCGCCTGTTTTGAAATAATATTACCTGCTGGTGATCTGCAATAGATTTCTCCATCGCCTCTTGTAATTGGGGCGATATCATTACTTTTCCTTTTTTGGAAGCTGCAACCGTTTTTGTATCAATTATTCTTATTTCAGGCATTAGCGTACCACCAAATCTCTCAGCCATCGTTACCAATCCATACTTACCCCTTTGGGCATTATAAAAACTTTCCAACGATGGTGTAGCACTCCCCAAAAGTACTTTTGCATTAAAAAGCGATGCATAAAAAACTGCAACATCTCTTGCATTATATCTGGGTGCAGGGTCTTGTTGTTTAAAAGATGGATCATGCTCCTCATCTACTACAATAAGCCCTAAATCAACAAACGGCAAAAACAACGCACTCCTTGCTCCCAACACTATTTTGGTCTCCCCTGATTTCACTTTATTCCAGATTTCTATTCGCTCATTATTATTAAATTTGGAATGATAGATGGCAATATTGCCTCCAAAGTAAACCTGAAGCCGCCGTATAATCTGGGCCGTCAATGTAATTTCAGGAAGCAGATACAATACCTGTTTGCCGCGGCTGATATATTTCTCTATCTGCTTTATGTATAAAAGCGTTTTACCACTGCTGGTTACACCATGCAGGAGGCATACATCCTTCTCTTCAAAAATTTCATTTATCTGTTGCTGCGCTGCCTGCTGAACAGGATTCAGTTCAAAGTTGAGTTCTACTTTTTTAGGCAAAGAAAAAATTCGGTTCACATTTCTTTTTTCCAGAAAAAGGATATTTTTTTCCACCAAAGATTTTAGCTGTGCTGCAGTAGCCCCCGATTTCTTTAATAGATTAGGCTGTGTTACCTCGCCTTCCGTTCTGCTGAAATGCAGAAAAGCCAGAAGCAACTCTAATTGCTTGGGCGCCCTTCCCATTTCATTCATAAGTCTATTCATTTCATCATCACTACTGTAGGCAGGATTCAATAAAATAAAAATTTCCTTTTTCTCTTTGTATTTTTCAGACAGAGATTCCCATACGATGCAAACGCCCTTTTCAATCAATCTTTTTATAAGAGGATATACATGCACTATACTCACTATTTGCTGCACCTCAGTGATCTTTAATTCCTTTTTAATCAATAGCGCTTCTGCAAGTAAATATTCGTTATCATCCAATGATGAGAAATCCTCGCCATACTCTTCATTAAATATCAGAATAGCTTCGCTACTCAATTTCAAATGAGCAGGCAATGCCGCAGCCATCACAGCGCCTTCGCCGCACATATAGTATTCACTCAGCCATTTCCACAGTTGCAATTGCTTTGAAAAAATTACCGGCTCTTCATCTATCACACCTAAAATTTCCTTGGTTTCATAGGAGGGGGCTACATCACAAATAGATTTAATAATTCCGGCATATTTTTTATTTTTCCCAAATACAACTTCTACCCTACAGCCGGGCTGCACCTTTTCTTTAAGTACATCCGGAACAGCATAAGTGTACGTTTTTGGAATCGCCAATGGCAAAATGGTCTCTATCCACATAGATATTACAGGCTCATTATTAAATAGAATCCCTGATTTTTTTATATCTATCCCCATTTTACAAAGATACCGGAAGCTTAATTTTTTATCCAGGTGGCGTGGTGTTCTTCCAATGATTTTTTCATTTGGATAAAAATAGCACTTTTTAAGGCAGTCATATCTTCCTCTTTCATTCCAACTGTTGGTGTAGATGGCAAAAATATGGCACGGCACTGTCCTGGATTGAGCGAAAAAATACTTTTATAATTCAATCGGTCATAAGTATCTAAAAATAAAATAGGTTGAATAGGTTTTTGAGTTTCTATAGCAATCTTAAATGCTCCATCATAGAAAGATTTTAATGGCTCATTTGTCATATTGAAAGTGCCCTCAGGGCAAATGAAAATAGAAATCCTTTTATTCAAAAACCTTTTTAATCTTTCTACACTCTCATACCTCGCCTTAGGGTCTGCTCTATCTACCGATACGGTACCTCTTTTATATATACTGCCAAAAATGGGAACTCTATTCATTTCTGCTTTTCCCAAAATCCTAAGATGCCGCCCTCGTACTACCTTCATCATCATAGGAATATCCAGATATGAAATATGGTTACTTATAAATATGTATTGCTCATTTGGCATTACCGGCGCCTGATAGAACGCCCTGTATCGAATACCAGTCAAAATGAAAAAGGCATCGGCCCAAAATCTGGATAATGAGAATATCAGATTGCCCCCCCTGATAGCCGGCAAGCAAAAACTAATTATAAAAAGGGGCAAAAGCAGAAACATTAAAGCCAAAAAAATGGCAAAGCCATAAATCGAAAATAAAAACCGTAAAATTTTTAGCACTAAACAGGGTTTAAAAGAAGGCAATATAGGCATTGGCCCGCTTTTTAGAAACCAAATCTATAGCTCACAGGCACAATTTTGAGAGACTGCTGCAAAAATTGGGAAAATTTAGGAAAATAAACGAAATTTTTCCTTTAAATACCCTACATTTGCAATCCAAAAATTGGAAAATATGTTTGCGATAGTAAAAATAGCAGGTCAACAATTTAAAGTAACTCAAGGTCAAAACTTATATGTGCCACACATCTCCGGAAAGCAAGGAGATGAAGTTGAGTTTTCTGATATTATTTTACATAATAATGATGGTAAAGTTTCCTTAGGAAAGGATGCCAATGTAAAAGTAAAAGCAGAAATAATAAATGATCTGGTAAAAGGAGATAAAGTAATCGCTTTTAAAATGAAAAGAAGAAAGGGATTTAGGAAAAAACATGGCCATCGTACTCAATACACTCACATAAAAGTTACAGGCATCGCTTAACCAAATGCTTTCCAAAATAGCAAAAATCTATTACCAAATAATATCAACAAATCATGGCACATAAAAAAGGTGAAGGTTCAGTAAAAAACGGCAGAGATTCCCAAAGCAAAAGATTGGGCGTGAAAATTTTTGGTGGCCAAGCTGCCATTTCCGGCAACATCATTTTACGTCAGCGTGGAACCAAATATCACCCAGGTAAAAATGTAGGCCTTGGAAAAGATTTTACCATCTTTGCTACAACAGATGGTGTAGTAGAATTTAGAAAAACAAAAGGAGATAAAACTATCGTTTCTGTAAATTCTGAAAACACTTCTGTAACAACTCCTGAGGCCGTAGCCTAAATTTTTCAAAGATCATTTTCATTAAAAATGATCTTCTCTTTCCTTTAGGCAAAGAAGCCTTTATAAAAAAAAATTCAAATATTTTTTGGATGTTAGGAAAATGTTTTTATTTTTAATTATTATTTACTAACAATTAAATTCTAAAAACATGGCAACTGCAAAAAAAGCCGCTCCTAAAAAAGCCGCTGCAAAAAAAGCCGCTCCTAAAAAAGCTGCTGCAAAAAAAGCTGCTCCTAAAAAAGCTGCTGCAAAAAAAGCTGCTCCTAAAAAAGCTGCTGCAAAAAAAGCTGCTCCTAAAAAAGCTGCTGCAAAAAAGAAAAAATAAGAATATTTTTTCTACAGATAACTTTAAAGCCTCGGGAAACCGGGGCTTTTTTTTTCAATTTAAAATCAATCTGCAATGCAGTGTTTAAAGGCATTCGTATCATTTTCTATACCTCTCATTTAAAACTGAGTTCATTTCTTTTTTTCCTTTAGAATCAATAAAAGGTTTATTTTACCTTATGACAAATAAAGAAATTTCAAACCAATTTTCTATGCTTTCAAAATTAATGGAAGTACACGGAGAAAATAGTTTTCGATCAAAATCATACTCCATTGCTGCTTATAAAATAAGTCAGCTTCCTGAAGAATTACAATCACTTTCTGAAGAAAAAATAAGTTCACTCAATGGAATTGGAGATGCCATTGCAAAAAAAATTCAAGAAATTTTTTCAGACGGAATGATAAAAAACCTTCAGGAATTAATTTCAAAAACGCCGGAGGGCATTTTTGAAATGTTAAAAATTAAAGGTTTAGGGCCTAAAAAAATTGGTCTAATATGGAAAGAAATGGGCATTGAAAATATCGGCGAATTATTATATGCCTGTGAAGAAAACCGTTTACTTCTGTATGAAGGGTTCGGAAAAAAAACGCAACAGAATGTAATGGAGGCGATTCAATTTTTCATGAGCCAAAAAGGGAATTATCTGTATGCACAGCTTGATCAACTTTCCAAAGAATGCTTAATGCTTTTTAAAAGAATATTTTCTACAGAATTAATTTCAGCAACAGGAGATTTTAGAAGACAGGAAGAAACGATGAATGCCCTCGAATTTGTACTCACCGCTCCACTTCAGGCCATTATTTCTGAAATAAAAAACTTGAATAATTTTGCCTTTCATGAGCAGGCAGATGATTGGGTTTCTTTTAAATTCAAAGATGGTATAATCATAAAAATCTATAGTACAGATTCAGAAAATTTCATTACAACACTTTTTGATAAAACAGGTACAGAGGAATTTGTAAATGCTTTCGGCGGCCTATATCCTAAATCCATAATGAAAGGAGCCGAAAATGAAGATCAATTGTTTACAAAAGCAGGTATTCAATTCATTCCTCCTTTTTTAAGGGATAATACTGAAATAATTGAAACGGCAGCAAAGTATAAAATACCACAGGTAATTCAGCCAAAAGATATAAAAGGCATCATACATTGCCATAGTAACTGGAGTGACGGTATCAACACATTGGAAGACCTGGCAAATGCTTGTAGAAAATCAGGCAAGGAATATCTTGTCATCAGTGATCATAGTAAATCAGCCTTTTATGCCAATGGATTGAGTATAGAAAGAATAAAGGCGCAGCACGAACTGGTAGATGAATTAAATAAAAAGCTCAATCCATTTAAAATATTTAAAAGTATAGAAAGTGATATTCTCAATGATGGCTCCTTAGATTATGGCGAAGAGGTGCTTCAAAGCTTTGATCTGGTAATAGCATCTGTACATTCCAACTTAAAAATGACAGAAGAAAAAGCTACTACACGCTTATTGAAGGCAATAGAAAACCCCTTTACTACCATTCTTGGCCACATGACAGGCCGCCTGCTTCTCAGTCGAAAAGGGTATCCATTAGATTATAAAAAAATTATAGACGCCTGTGCCGCCAATAACGTGGTAATAGAAATAAATGCTAATCCAAGAAGACTCGACATGAGCTGGCAATGGATTCCCTATGCCCTTTCAAAAAATGTGTTGCTATCAATAAATCCTGATTCGCATTCAATACCCGAATTTGAAAATACCGATTATGGTGTATTGGCGGCACAAAAGGGAATGCTTACATCTGCTAAAAACCTCAGCAGTTTTTCATTGCCAGATTTAGAATCATTTTTGAAAAATAAAAAATTGGTTCAAGCCCCGTTATAAACAGGTAGCTCTACATAAAATATAGTCCATTCGCCTTCCTTGGTTTCAAACCAAATATTACCATTGGCATTTTCAATAATTCCCTTGCACATTGCCAAGCCTAATCCTGTTCCGGAAGATTTGGTGGTGAAGTTGGGGGTAAATATTTTTGCCCGCATTGACTCATTAATACCAATGCCATTATCTCTGATGGCGACAATAACGGTATCATTCTGTATTTTGTTTTCTATTTCAATCAAAGGACTGCGAAAATCAGGTACAGATTGCACAGCATTCTGAAGCAGGTTGGTGAACAACCGGTTTATCTGAGTTCTATCCGCCTTTATAAATATTTCCTGCTGTAATAAATGTTCATTGATAGTGATCTCATCATTGGTAGCATAGAGAATAATCACATTTTTTAAAATAAGATTAAGATCAAAAATCTGGATATTAGCATTACCAATATTGGCAAATTGGCCAAAATCACCGGCTATCTGCGAAAGGTGCTCTATCTGCTCTAAAATAATTTTAGCTACATAAAGTGAAATATTCCTTACATCTGGCGAGTTATTATCAATAGCCATTTGAAGGTATTGCAAATTAAGCTTCATTGGTGTAAGGGGGTTTTTTATTTCATGCGCTACCTGCCTTGCCATTTCTCTCCATGCGCCTTCACGCTCGCTACGGGCAAGCATTTGAGCACTTACATCCAGTTTCATTACCATCTTATTATACTCATCTACCAAATCACCTATTTCATCTTTTCTCTTCCATTCTATTTGCTCATTTCCCGTTTGAAGATTAATCTTTTTCATTTTACCGCTTATGAGAGAAAATGACTCTGTAATACGGTTAGTAATAAAAAGGGCAATGACACCCCCCATCAAAAAAATAAATGCATTAAGATTGATAATCGTTACTAAAAAATTAGATATCTCATCCTGCAGCTTGCTTTGAGACTCAAAGTAGGGGATGTTTAAATAAGCGAACTCTTTACCATTATCATTTCTTACCGGTAAATAATTACTCAAATAATTGAGGTTACCAATTTTTTGCTCCTGAAAAAATTGAATATACCTTAACTTACTTATATAATAGAAAGCAACAGGATCCATTTTACTACTTACAATTCCCTTATCATAAAGTAATGGAACTGAAGACACTTTTAAATTTCCATTTAGATCATAAAGATTAATATCTGTAGCATGTATTGCTGATACACTATTAATCACCTTTGCAATACTTGCTTTTGATAACTGAGATAAATTACTGTCTGCGAGCGTAGAAATATTTAGCGTGTCGAAGGTATTTCTAAGTTCTCCCTCCATCACATGGATTGTACGGCTAAGCTTCTCTCTATTGTTGCTATGATAGCGGCCTATAAAGAATAGGATGGTGGTAACCCCAATTACAATAAATGAAAATAAACTGATCATAATAATAGTGCCATGCACCTGATTGCGAATAGTAAACTGCCAGAAAGATTTCACATCTGGCCTTTTTTTTCTATCAGTCAAAAACTGATTAACCAGATTGAAAAATACCGTAATTCCCAAAAAAGAACAGAACAGGTAAGCAAACAGTGTAAGTGATTCTACAAAAAAACGATCCTGTCTTGCTATTACAATTACCTTATCGCCATTGGCTCTATACCAAAGTTCTTCATATCCATTTTTATTTACAGTTCTAAATTCATTGTATAAAAAAGTATTGTTGTCTATTATTGTTGAAAAGGGATAATCATTATAACTTGTACTCAATTTATTTTTTACGTAGATAGCAAATGCGTACACCGTAGAACTTTCCAAACTTGTACTACCGCCTTTACTAAAAAGCTCCGGATATAAGGCATCTGTTTTATATTTTTTGGGTGTGGAAACTATAAAGATGTATCCTCTGTTCTTTCCTGTGGTATCAGTTATCTCTTTCTTACTGATATAGCTAAAACGGTCATAGGACACATCGTAATAATAGAGATCAGGAAATCCTGTTGTCTTGCCCTGGGTAGAAATAATTGTATTTAGTGAATTAAAATTTGTAGAATCATCATTGTACAGCGGTTGAGTAGCCGGGTCAAAAGTATAAATGCGCGTATCAAATTTATCCAGATACCCTGAAAAATTTTCATTAATGAGGCTATCTTTTAAAATTCTGTTTTGAAGTGGATTGTAGAAGCGATAAAAGATATCAGACAAATACTCATTTCTAAAATCTGTAAGTAAAATATTCATTACTACCGGCCCCGATGGGTCTGCCTTGTTTGCCAGGTTCTCTGCAAAATGTTTTCTTTCATTTAATTCCTTTATCCGGTTTTGCCAAATAATAATAGCCGTAATGGAAACACAAAAGAAGAACACCCAGAAAATAAATTTAGAAGAAACGAGGTTATACGCCTGAAGTAAAAGCGCTTTAAAATTTAAAAGAAAAACAAAAAGAAGTAACCACAGCAATAGCAACAAATTAAAGCTGACATTGGTAGAATGTGGCCTAAGTGTCAATATAATAAGCCCACAGAAAGTTATAAAAAAATAGAGGTAATACTTTTTATAAAACAAAAATATTTTTAGTGGCTGCAATAAAATCTGAATCAGAAAAAAATATCCAATAGCAAGACTACTCAAAACTATAAATCCAAAAACGCTATAAATATTAAGAGAAAAAAAGTTGATAACATCAAATGATATCTTAGGGTCTGCAACAAGGCTTCGGATAATATTACCAGCAAAAAATGTTGCAAGAATCATTACCATTACAATTACTAACGCAGTCGAATACCGCACAACTGCATTCGGAAATTTTATTTTATAAAAATCATAACTAAAATGGTACCTTATAAACAGCACTACCCAAATAAATAATACTGAACTTATAAGCAAGTCGCCAAGCGAATCCAACAAAAATCCTAAACTATAAATATTAGGTTGGAATAATTCCAATTGCCTGAAATTGAAAGGCTGTGGCAAGAAATAGCTGCATAATCTGAGCAAAACCAAAGAAGAAACTAAAATAGTAACCCCTTTAATAAATCCCCGGTTTTTTACCACTTCACTCGCCAGGGTATGAATAAAAAAGAGCAATAAAAATGCAGCCAATATCCTTAACCATAAGGCATAAGTGTTATCATGAAATGTGGTATCTACGCCTATCTGATTGATATAAAAGATAGTATTGCCATCTAATAATTTTACCGGATAGGCCGAGCCCCTTTCTGTAATACTATAATTGTTGCCCTGCTCGCCTATTGCAACAAAAGAGTTTTGTAAATATTTGTTTTCAATATAATAATCCCACTTTACTGGAATCAGAAAAAGGAATTGGAAATTATTTTTATTTACATCCTGATAGGGGCTTTTAATGATTACATACCACCCATTCACTAATTTTCGAAATGATTTACCAACTGGTAAATTTGCAAAAGATGAGTCTGGCATTACCACAGGAGTATTCCAAAATATAGGTGCATTGTAATTGGGTGAAATACCGCGATAACAAAAAACAAAAAAAGAAAAATTGACCATATTGTCAAATCTCTTAGTACTATAATTTTGCCGGATTATTCTTGAAATTTGAATAGAATCATTTAAAAAATCCTGAACTTTATTTTCCTGGTGATATATATCTTTTTGAATAATATTTTTAACTGCATTAGGGCCAGAAACGCTGCTCCAATAATTATTTATAATAAATGAAAACGTCAATAGCCATGCTGCGCCTATGAGCAGGATACCCTTTCTTTTTATAAAACTCTGATTGCTTAAAAATTTCAATTAGGCTTATTTTTATTCTTTATTTCATTCCACCACGAGTCCATTTCATCAAGGCTCATATTTCCCAAATTACGATTTTCATTGCGGGCTCTTTCCTCCATCAAGGTAAATCGTTTAATAAATTTTTTATTGGTCAGTTCAAGCGCATTCTCTGCATCCACATTTAAGTATCTTACATAGTTAATTACTGAAAAAAACAGGTCGCCTGCCTCTTCTTCAATTTCTTCCTTTTTACCTGTTGCCACCGCTTCTAATAACTCGGCCTTCTCTTCCTCTATTTTTTCCCACACCTGCTCCTTAGTACTCCACTCAAAACCCACCTGCTTAGCCTTATCCTGTATGCGCATTGCCTTTACCATTGCAGGCAAAGAAGCTGGCACTCCACTCAGCACAGATTTCTTACCCTCATTCATTTTTATTTGCTCCCAATTCCTTTTTACATCTTCATCATTATTCACTTTTACCTCTCCATAAATATGAGGATGCCGTCTGATCAATTTTGCACATATATCATCAATTACTTCCTGAAAACAAAATTGATTTTCCTCTTGGCCAATCTTTGCATAAAATACAATATGAAGCAGCAGATCGCCCAATTCTTCCTTTATATTTTTCCAGTTTTTTTCCGTTATCGCATCAGCCAGTTCGTAGGTCTCTTCTATTGTTTGTTGGCGCAGCGTATGGATTGTCTGTTTCTTATCCCATGGGCATTTCTCTCTCAGCTCATTCAAGATATTCACAAGGGCCGAAATATCAGCAGTACCATTCATATATAAAATTTAAGATGGAAAGATTAAAAAAATAAAAAACTGATTTAAAATTTGCAAATGCAATAAAGGTTGCTTTCGTAATTTCTGGTTAAAAATAATAAACTAAATTGTCAATATATTTTATTGAATTATTTTACACCTTCTATTTTTTAGCAATTCTTTCTCTATCTTACTATAATGAATAAATCATTTTTCATGAAGTGGGTCATGCTGGTCGGCTTCATTTTCTTTGGCTTCCATGGTTTTGCTCAATATTATTACAAAGATATAATGAGCATCAATCAGGCCAATAAAGAATTTTCTCTTCTTAAAACCAACTCAGTGAAATTGGTAAAGCTCAAAAGTTTTGAAGATAATGATGAGCCAAGCGAAGGCTTTTTCTGTGAGAAAAAAATTAATAAAACTTACTCGCAATCAGAAATGATTTCAAAATCATACATTACCGGCCAATCCTTGCTGGTAACTGATTATAACCCTGGTGGCCTAATATTAAAAACAACTAACACTACACCTACTACCAATAATATCGCTACCTACCGATATGATGCCAACAATCAACTAATAGAAATAACCACGGTTACCTCTGCCGATGGCGATAGTGGCGCTATTTCAGAAACGCACCTTTACACCTATAATGAAAAAGGGAATATCGCAAAAATGGTAAGAACAAAAAATGGACAGACCATAGGTGAAATTACATTTAAGTCTGATGCAAAAGGTAATATTATTGAAGAAGACCCTTCAGGCAATGCAAGGGATAAAAAATATTTTTATTACTATGATGATCGCAACCGGCTTACAGATATTGTGCATTTCAATGAAATAGCACAGCGCCTGCTACCGGATTATATGTTTGAATACAATTCCAAAAATCTTCCGCGTCAAATGATTTCAATAGATGAGAGTGGGAGAAACTATTTTATCTGGAAATATTCTTATACAGATACAAACCTTCCTGAAATCCAGAAATGCTTTTCAAAGGAAAAACGACTTCTGGGTACTATAGAATTTGAATACCATTAATCATCTACACCATTTGGTAGATATTAAAAAGAATGATGAACAAGGCTACAATTACCACCATTAGCATCATTACGCGTACCCACAACAAATGTTTCTTAAAACTTCTGGCCGCGAGTGAAATAGCAATTACACAACAGATAATTGAAAATACCTGAAGCCCTGAAAACGAAGCCCAGGAAGGAAAATGCGACGTGAACCGATCTATCTTATCATCTGCCGAAATGTTGGTAGCACTGAGGCCAATAGTTGAATAAATAATAAAAAGAATAAGCGATGGCAATAAAAATAATATCGCAAGTCCGGCGGTAATTCGCCTTGAAACGTGAGAGGATGTTGACATTGGCTTTTTTCCTAAAATTAGTTAAAAAACTTTCAATTTCAAATGTTTTAAGCGACATACTAAGTTCCAGCCTATAGCGCCACCATTCGTTAGTAAAAAAATACCCCTCCAACAACCCCATACAAATTCAAGCAACAAAGCCACTTTCTAATTCTTCTAGGCCGCAGCTTTATTGTTGAAATAATTTCAAGCATATACGATCCGAAATAAATTCAATGTCAATATTTTTTGTCGAATTCCTAAAGAAAAAGCAACAAAATCAGGACAGTTTAAAAGAAAATTATTCAAAATTATTTTTTAACGAATTTATTTTATCTGCTTGAAAACCAATACTATGTAAAATAAAAATTGTTAAACAGTATTAAGTGAATTAAAAAAAAATAATGACTGGCACGATTTTCGGCTTAATTAAGTATTCATACAAAAAAACAAGTCTTATTGATACAATTTTCCTTTAATTAAAATCAAAAGAAAACCAATCATTTAAAACCCCATTCAATATTATGAATACAGAAACACCGGTCGTTACTACCAATGAAAAAAGTAAGAATCTAAAAAACCTGATTATCGGCATTCTTGCAGCCGGCGTACTCATCTTAGCTGGCTTCCTTGTTTTCAATAACAACAGCGCAAATAAAACCCTACAAGATGAGCAACAACAAGTGGCCAAAGCTACCAGTGAAAAAAGTGATATACAAACAAGTTTTGACGCATCACTTGCCCGCTTGGATTCTATGAGCACCGTGAACACAAACATGAATGCACAACTGGCTGCCAAAGACGAAGAGATCGCAAAAATGAAATCGGAGATCCGTAGCATCTTAAACAAAAAAAATGCAACAGCATCTGAGCTGGCCCGAGCAAGAACATTAATTGCAAAATTAAATGGGCAAATTACAGATTTGCAGCAGCAAGTAGCGATGCTTACTTCAGAAAATGATTCTTTAAAAGTAGAAAGAACTGCTCTCATTTACGACAAACAAACACTCACAAGAAACCTTGACTCAACCAATGTAGTAAAAACAAACCTTGAGAAAAAGGTGGATGTGGCCTCTACACTAAATGCATCTAACATTACCATTACACCCGTAAAGGTGAAACACAACGGAAAAGAAAAATTAAACACTACCGCTAAAAGAGTGGATAAACTTATAGTAAGCTTTGATGTAAATAACAGAATAATAGACCCAGGCACAAAAGATGTATATGTAGTGGTAGTGGGCCCAGACGGGCAGCCGGTAACAAACACACAGAATGCAGGAACATTCACTACAAGAGAAGATGGCGATAAATCCTTTACTGCTAAGCTTCCGGTGGACTTGGAAACTTCCAAAACCAAAAAAGTAGAATTTTCATTTGCGCCTGCAAGCCATTTTCAAAAAGGAAATTACACAATCAAAATTTATCAGAATGGTTTTCTAATAGGTCAGGGAACTCGTGAATTAAAGAAGGGCGGCCTATTTAGCTAATCGTATTAAATATCCAGATACCCTATAAAAAATCCGGCTAAATGGCCGGATTTTTTATTTTCAAAAGAAAAAGTGAATAGATTAAATTTATGTTTGTTAAATTGTTTTATTCCTCTTCATTAAAATAAACAAAATGAAAATCATAATTACCATTTTCTCACTATTCATTTTCAGCAATGTTTTTTCTCAAAAAATTGATCATAAACTAGAAAAAAAGATAAACGCTGCAATTCAAGGATTTCACGGCGAAGTGGGTGTTTATGTATATTCATTTTCCAATAATAAGGTAGTACAAATAAATGCTGACTCCATTTTTCCCACAGCCAGTATGGTAAAGATTCCGATTTTGATAGGTATCATGCACAAAATAAATAACGGCGAACTCGATTACCACCAATCAATGACCTATACTGATTCTTTATACTACTCAGAGGGCGATGATATCTTATCCGCATTTAAGAGTGGTTCAAAAATTGAAATCAGTAAACTTCTTTTACTTATGATGAGCACAAGTGATAATTGCGCAAGCTTATGGCTTCAAGGATTAGCAGGAACAGGCACTTTGATCAATCAATATCTAGATAGCTTGGGCATGAAAGATACCAGAGTAAACAGCAGAACGCCGGGAAGACAAGTAAACAGGAGCCAATATGGCTGGGGTCAAACAACACCAAAAGAAATGGCAACCTTAATGAAATTAATTGTAGAAAAAAAGATCATTAACAATGTGATTAGTGAGAGAATGCTTCGATTAATGAGCAGACAATACTGGGATGAGGTTGCTATTTCATCCATACCTCCGGATGTTTTGGTAGCAGATAAAAACGGAGCTGTAGATCCCAGCCGCAGTGAAGTAATGTATGTAAAAGGTAAAAACCCCTATATCCTTTGTATCTGTACAAAAAATAATAAGGACACCAGTTGGAACAGCAATAATGAAGCATGGGTAATGACAAGAAAAGTTTCCTTTCTTCTATGGCAATATTTTAATCCCCGTTCGGAATGGGAGCCCCTGCCACTTTTAAAATAAAAACATCGACTAAAATCCACACTATATTTTGTATTTAACAAATAAAGTGATGAAGAGGGTAAATCTGGTAAGATTTGTGTTGGTTAAGTAAGCGTTAATATTCAAAGACATGGTTTTATAGAAGTAACCTTTTATATAAATATCCGTCTTTAATTAAAAGAAATAATCATGAAAATTTACTTCAATATTTTGCTGGTGCTCTCTATTGGAATTTTTTCCTGCACCACTTCAAGAAATGCCTATAGTAATTATGATGACAACAATTATCAACAGTATGATAATTCAGGCCCCATCTCTTATCAAACATTTTACGATCAACTAAGCCCTTATGGTATGTGGGTAAACTATCCGGGATATGGCTATGTATGGTCTCCAAGTTTATCCGGTTTCCGGCCATATTATAGTAATGGACAATGGGCCTATTCATCTTACGGATGGACCTGGGTATCCAACTATAACTGGGGATGGGCGCCCTTCCACTATGGCCGCTGGATGGATGACCCCTTTTATGGATGGCTATGGGTACCCGGCTATGAGTGGGCTCCGGCTTGGGTAGCATGGCGTGGTGGTGGCGACTATTATGGATGGGCTCCTATTGGTCCCGGTTTTGGATTTAATTCTTATGGATCCATCCCGTATGATAATTATTGTTTCGTACCCAGAAGATACATAAACAGCCCCCGTATAAACAATTATTATATTGATAGAAGAAAAAATGTAACTATTATTAATAACACCACAATCATTAATAATAACATTACCTACAATAAAAATATAATTAATGCAGGGCCATCTGTAAGAGATGTGGAGCAAGCAACCAATTCAACAATCAGGCCTGCTCAAATTGTGAATCGCCGTACACCTGGAGAAAGTAATTTGAGTAATGGAAAAATAGCAATCTATAAGCCCGCAATAACAGAATCTGTTGAAAATAAAAATGAAGCTAAACCTACGAGAGTCTTTTCAACAGATCAGTTATCAAGAACCAGAGAAGCCCAAAAATTACCTTCAGCTTCTTCGCAAAATGGTGTAAGAAAAATGGATGGAAGTAAAAATATAGAATTGGCACCCCCTCAGAAGGAGAATATAGAGAATAATGATATCAGGCGAAACCCACAAAGTGAAGAACCAAGGACTAATAACTTACCCAAACCGTTACCACAGAAGCTTCCGGCAAAAGTGGATAACAATTCAGGCTCACCCGTACCAATAAACGAAAAGCCTCCGGTGCGGGTATTTCGAAATCAACCAATGGAGCGTAGCCAAGCTGAAGGGGTACAGCCAGCACCACATGTTAGAAATTTTCCGAGGCAAAATGACCGACAAGAAAAAGTGCCACAAACACGCAGACCCCAGGAAGAACGCGTAGCACCAAGGCCAGTTCAACGAGTAGAGAGAGATATTGTGCAACCACCTGTTCGTGAAGAAAGAGCGCCAGTTCAAAGAGAGTTTAGGCCTGCTCAGGAAGCTCCGGCAAGGCAAGATAAATAAATGAAATCATAGAAATACAAGCCTGAAAAATCTTTCGGGCTTTTTTTATGAGGATTATTGATCACTCGAAAAAAAGTTTGATTAAATATTTCTCCCAACGATGTTTTGTTATCGCTTCATTTATTAAATTTGCGCACCATGCGGAGGTGGCGAAATTGGTAGACGCACTACTTTGAGGTGGTAGCGCCTTTTACCGGGCGTGGGAGTTCGAATCTCCTCTTCCGCACTTAAAACCTTCCTAATGGGAGGTTTTTTTTAAACCCTATAAATCGCTTAAACCAGTTTCTCATAACGATTTGCAGCGATCCTCCCATGCAGAGGCAAAGTAAAAAAAATGAATGGACTCATCTTTTCTAAGAATTGAGGACAATTCGGAAGGTAGTTCCCTTATTAGGTTCAGAATGTTTTATGAATAATTGCCCTTTGTGGTATTGTTCTATTATTCTTTTACTTAATGAAAGGCCAAGCCCCCACCCTCTTTTTTTGGTAGTAAATCCCGGCCGAAAAACATTGGACATGTTTTTTTTACTAATCCCCTTTCCTGTATCTGAAATATCTATAATCGCGTGGCCTGAAATCGCACTCAGTTTAATAGTAATCATACCATCGCCGCCCATGGCATCCAATGCATTTTTCAAAAGATTTTCTATAACCCAATCAAACAAAGGCGCGGAAATGTGCGCCTGTATTTCTGATGGAGCAATTAATTTAAAAACCACCCGTTCTGAAGACATCCTTTTAATGTAACCTACAATATTTTCAACCTGTTCATTAATACTTTGCAGGTACATTTTGGGCGTACTTCCGATTTTGCTAAATCGGTCACTGATCAATCTTAATCTACTTACATCTTTATTCATTTCATCTACCACATCCTTGTTCTCATTATTTTCCTTAAGCATTTCTATCCAACCTTGTAGTGAAGATATAGGCGTACCTAATTGGTGAGCAGTTTCTTTTGCCATGCCAGCCCACACTTGGTTTTGAGTAGATTTACTTCTAACAGACATAGCATAAAGCGTAACAATTATAAATAATGCAATAATCAACAATTGCACAATTGGAAAATAGCGTACTTGCTTTAATAATTTAGAATCGCCATAATAATATTTATCAGCCGTATAAGGCTCTTTACTTAACTCTAAGATTATGGGCGTATGAGATGCTTTAAATTCATTCAGTTTCTTAAGCAAATACTTAGGCGAATTCACCATAGAAGAATCCAGATTACGAGAATCAATAATACTGTCCTTTTCATTAGTAGCAATAATGGGTATGTCGTTATTCTCCTGCTGTATTTTTACAGCCAGGGTAATATCACTATTAGGTAGCGATGAAGCAATAAATTTATTAGCCTCTATCCATTGGCTCAGCTTCTGACGCTCTTCTTTTTCAATCTTTTTTGCAAGAAAATCTGAGTAAAAAATAGTGCCCGTTACAATAGCCATAGCTATTAAAGCAAGTAAAGACCTTAAGTTAAAATATTTCCTAAACATATCAAGGATTCAATTCAAATCTAAAAGGTATATTTTAAAAATGAAAATCTTTTATGTTTGTACTCAATAAACAAATTTGTTTTGCAAAAAAACGCATCTGTAGCCATTATTATTCTTAATTGGAATGGGAAAGAATTTTTAAAAAAATTCCTCCCCTCTGTTCTCAATACCAATTATCCAGATTTTGAGGTAATTGTTGCAGATAATAATTCCACTGATGGTTCTATCAGTTTTTTAAATGAGTATTTCCCACAAGTAAAAACCATCGTTCATCAAGTAAATCTTGGATTTGCAAATGGATATAACGAAACGCTTAAAAATATACAGGCAGATTATTTTGTTTTGCTCAATAGCGATGTAGAAGTAACACCAGATTGGATTACACCTGTTATTAATTATATGAATACCCACCATAATGTGGGTGCATGCCAGCCAAAAATTCTTTCATTTGAAAATAAAAACCGGTTTGAATATGCAGGCGCAGCAGGTGGTTGGATGGATAAATATGGGTACCCATTCTGCCGGGGCAGATTGTTTGATTTTTGTGAAGAAGACGATGGCCAGTATAATGATATTGCCGAAATTTTTTGGGCATCCGGCGCTGCACTATTTATCAGACCCAATGTGTTTTTTGAAATGAACGGCTTTGATCCTTATTTTTTTGCCCATCAGGAAGAAATAGATTTATGCTGGCGAATACAAATTGCAGGTTATAAGATAGTAGTTGTGCCCGCATCGGTTGTTTTTCATGTGGGCGGCGGTACCTTAGCACAAGGCACGCCCCTTAAGGCTTTTTATAATTTCAGAAACAGCCTCATTATGCTGGCCAAAAATTTATCTGGCAAGCAGGCTGCAATCAGAATTGCCCAACGGTTACTATTAGATCAGGCAGCAGCAATACAGGCACTGGCATCAGGAAAATGGAAAATTTTCATGGCAATAGAAAAGGCACAGATAGCATTTTTTAAATGGCTTTTTTTTATAAATAAAAGTGATTTAGCTAAGGCTAAAAAACCCAAAGAGTTTTCAGGCATTTATGATGGAAGTATCGTAAAGGCATACTTTATTAATAAAAAGAGAAAATTTTCCGAAATTGTACGTTATAAAAAATGATTTTTTATCCTCAAAAGATTATTTTTGCTCAGCAAATAATAAATTATGGAGAACGAAGAAGTATCAGACAGTAAATCAAAAGACCTTGCATATAGCTGGGTATCTACCTCACGGTTTTTGTTTTATTGCCAAATTGCAATTTTTGTAGCGCTGGTTGCCGGCGGCTGTTACACTATGTATAAGCATAGATACCAAGGAAAGCCTGAGGTAGAAGTACCAGCTAATACACAATACAATCCGCAATACAAATAATTTTGGGTTACATAGGTACAAACCCTATTTTTGCAATCCATTTTTAAGTTCTTATTTATCAGCGGAAATAGCTCATTTGGTAGAGCGCGACCTTGCCAAGGTCGAGGTGGCCGGTTCGAGCCCGGTTTTCCGCTCAAAAAAAATATTCCCGATCATTCGGGATTTTTTTTTAAATGTTTACCCGGGTGGTGGAACTGGTAGACACGCAGGACTTAAAATCCTGTTCGCAGCAATGCGAGTGTGGGTTCAACTCCCATCCCGGGTACTTGCCTCAGCTTTTCGTTGGGGCTTTTTTATTTTATATAGCTTTCCTAAATTTTTATAATTCAAATTTTATTCACTGCTAGCTTAAGGCAGATAGATTTTCAAAAAACATAAATTATCAGTAGGCTTTTGCACACATTTAAATTTATTATCGGAAATTGCTGAAAGAAAAATTCCCCTATTTTTAAAAAAAAATAATTTGAAAAAAGCTATCCTTCTGTTCATTACTATCAGCTCTCTACTATTGAGTGTTTCAGCGCAAACCAAGCACACCTTTAAGCTTGGCCAAACCCAATTTCTATTAGATGGCAAACCCTTCCAAATCATTAGTGGCGAAATCCATCCCGCCAGAGTGCCACAGGAATACTGGCGCCACCGGATTCAAATGGCCAAAGCAATGGGCTGCAATACTATAGCAGCCTATGTATTCTGGAACCATCAAGAATCCTCACCGGGTGTATTTGATTTTAAAACAGGCAACAAAAATATTGCTCGCTTCATACGTATATGCCAGGAAGAAGGTATGTGGGTGCTACTGCGCCCAGGCCCGTATGTATGTGCCGAATGGGATTTTGGCGGCCTCCCGCCTTACTTACTCAAAATTCCAGATATTAAAATACGCTGCACAGATGCCAGATACATGGCTGCTGTTAGCAGATATATCAATAGGCTCGCTCGGGAAATAGTACCACTACAATGTATAAATGGTGGCCCTATACTAATGGTGCAGGTAGAAAATGAATATGGAAGTTTTGGAAATGATAAACCCTACATGGAATCATTGAGGAATCTTTGGATAAAAAATGAAGTAAAAATACCTTTTTATACATCTGATGGAGCAGCTACTTATATGTTAGATGCTGGTAGTATCCCAGGTGCTGCAATAGGTCTGGACAGTGGCAGTGACTCTTCAGATTTTGCGGTAGCACACCGGTACAATCCCAACGTACCATCCTTTAGCAGCGAAACCTATCCAGGGTGGCTCACTCATTGGGGCGAAAAATGGCAAAGGCCTGACACCAATGCTTTAAAAAAAGAAGTGACCTACCTTTTACAAAATAAAAAATCGTTTAACTTTTATGTAATACACGGTGGAACTAATTTTGCTTTTACTGCAGGAGCTAACTCATCTTCGCCCACCTCATTTCAGCCGGATGTTACCAGTTACGATTATGATGCACCCATCAATGAACAGGGCGAGCCTACCGCTAAGTATTTTATGCTTCGAAACCTAATTAGCAAATTTGTTGATTATAAAATACCTGAGATACCCGCCCCTATTAAAACCATTTCTGTTGCCGCAATCCAAATGAAAAAAACGTATAATCTTTTTGATTTTCAACTGCCGCAATATCATTCACCGCAGCCTAAGCCCATGGAAGCCTACGATCAAAATCAAGGAATGATTTTATATAAAACAAAATTAATTGGTCATAAAAGTGGGCGCCTGAAAATATGGGAACCTCATGATTTTGCATTGGTTTTTTTGAATGGAAAATTTATTGATTCTGTTTTCAGAGATAAGGGAAACTGGGAGGTAAAACTTCCTGCAACGGAAGTGCCCAACCCTGAACTCGAAATATTGGTTGAGGGAATGGGCCACATCAATTTTGCTCAGTTCATGATTGACAGAAAAGGGATAACAGATAGAGTGACCCTCAATGGAATGACGCTTATGAATTGGCAAACTGAATTAATTCCAATGGATGAAAAATTTATCGCATTGAATAAACCTGCCATGCCTAAGAAAAGTGAAAGAGAAATCTGCAACTTTTTTGAAGGCAACTTTAGCCTGAATGAGACCGGCGATACTTACATTGATATGAGCCAGTACCAAAAAGGAATAGTATATGTAAACGGACACAACCTGGGCAGATACTGGAATATAGGGCCGCAGCAACGTTTATATTGCCCTGCTTCTTGGTTAAAAAAGGGAGAAAATAAAATATTAATTTTCGATTTTTTTCAGAAAGAAGCACTACCGATAGGGTCAAAAGAGCACTTGACTGATTAGTTGTTTTTTTTTCTTCTATTCTTGATGAGGCTTTACCCATGCTATGCACAGGTCGGTCAAAAAGCGAAAGTCAATACTAAGCGGAACCTCCTTTTCTTTTTTGAAAAGAGCATTCACTTGCCCCGCCTCGTTTTGGAAATAAAAATTTTTAATTATTAGATTTCTTTTAAAATCAATACTACCATGTCCATCCCATTTGAACATAGCCTCTTTGCAGCTCCAAAAAAGTGTTAGCAATTGTAAATCATCTGACCCCTTCAGCAGCAAGAGTTCATCAAAGGATAAAAATTTATTCTTTACCCTTTTTACTTTTTCATCTATCAGCTCTACATCTATACCTATCGGCTCGGGCGCTACGATTGCTGCAACAAAATCCCTGCAATGAGATATTGAAAAATGGAATTCTTTGTCCGGAAGGTGTGGTTTTTTACTTTGTAAAATTTCAATCTTTTCTAACGGGAAAGAAGGCTCAATTAGCTTTAATAAGTGCCGGCCAGCCAAATGCTGTAGCCGCTTGCGCGAATTGTTTATTTGAGACCGAAAGCCCATTTCCTGAACGAAAAAATCTTCGGGTTCTGTAATTTTCCAAACGGCTAATCTGGAATAATCGTTGATACTATGTTGAAAAAATAAGGGCATAAATAAAAAATATTCCGTCTATTTGCAGGCATAAAAATAGCCAGTTAAATGATATTATCAGATAAGAGAATTTTAGAAGAGATAGAAAAGAAGACCATTCTCATTAAACCATACGATCGGCAAAAATTAGGTAGCAATAGTTATGATGTGCACTTAGGTAAAGATTTAGCCAAATACAAAGACGCTATCTTGGATGCAAAAAAACATAACGAAATTGAACATTTCACTATACCACCGGAGGGTTATGTGCTCTACCCCGATCAATTGTATCTGGGGGTAACAATGGAATACACCGAAACCCATGCTCATGTACCATTTCTGGAAGGAAAATCTTCTACAGGCCGCTTAGGCATTGACATACACGCTACAGCAGGTAAAGGCGATATAGGTTTTTGTGGCCACTGGACTTTAGAAATCTCTTGCAAAATCCCAGTGCGGATCTATGCAGGAATGCCGATTGGGCAGCTCATTTATTTTCCGTTGGAAGGTGAAGTAGAAGTAGCATACAATAAAAAGAAAAATGCCAAATACAGCCATCAGCCTGATAAACCTGTAGAGAGTATGATGTGGAAAAATCAATTTTAAATTTCTACCAGATTATTAAGCTTTTACCAGATCTATAACCGTTATCTCCGGCAAAATTCCCACTCGGCCCGGATATCCTATAAAACCATACCCGGGATTTACATAAAGTTTTTGCGCACCTTCTTCATATAGGCCATCCCACTCTTTATAAACATACTGTACAGGGCTCCATTTAAAGCCTGGAATTTCAATGCCAAACTGCATGCCATGTGTATGACCACTTAAGGTAAGATCTACATCAGGATATAGCGGCCGTACTTGTGCATCCCAATGGCTGGGATCGTGGCTGATTAGAATTTTAAAAGGATAACTTTCTGTTCCTGCATAAGCCTTATCCATTCTTCCATATTTGGGAAAACGAGCTTTGGCACTCCAGTTTTCTATACCCATCAGTGCAATTTCATCGCCACCGCGTGAAAGCACCACATGTTCATTCATTAATAAATGCCAACCTAACTGTGTATGCACCTTAGCCAAGTCCTTCAGATTTTGCTCTTTGGTTACTCCCTTTATAGGCCAGGATACATAATCGCCATAATCATGATTGCCAAATGTGGAATATACACCCATCGGGGCTTTCACCTCACTGAAGATATCCATATAGTCTTGCATTTCAGTTGCTCTGTCATTCACCAGGTCGCCGCTAAAAATTATGAGATCTGCATTCTCACGTATTATCTTTTCTACTCCTCTGGCTACTGCATGCTTATTTGTAAAACTGCCTGAATGCACATCGCTAAAATGAACAATACGAAGTCCATCAAACCCTTCAGGTAGATTTTTAAAGGGCAACTTAATACGTTTTACCTGATAGTTATATTTATTACTAAAGCCATATAAAAGGCTTCCAAATAATGTACCGCCTGCTGCTAACCCAAGCCAGCTCAAAAATACCGAACGGCTGATTCCTTCATCATTCATCTGCGCACCTTCTGTGTTGTTAAAAAAAAGCTTACCTGCCCCCCACTGTAATAATCTCCTCAAATCATCTACAAGAAAAAAAATAGCTGCTAAAAATTGCGCAAGAAACAATCCCATAGCAGTGGCAAAAAGATAAGTTCTAATTCTTTTAGGCAAAAAATCGGGCCCCGTAAAAATAAATACCAGAAACCCAACTAAAGCCAATATGGAAATAATACCATAAATAGCAAAGATAACTCCCCTCGTTTTATGCGATGCCCCACTGGTAACGGTTTTTAATGCCATTAAAACATACCAATCTAAAAAAAGCATGATTGCAACAATAATAAAAGCACCTGCTGGTGTGCGCATGAAATTTGAATTTTAAAATAAAAGAAATTCATCCAATTGTTGGTTGATGGCTTTTAAAGTTTCAGCATCGAGCCTCCCCTCAGTATCCATTACTTTATTGATTGAGGAAATAGGAAGTTTATTATAATGGATGTTCATTTTTAGATAATGCAAAACGTCTGAAAGATGATCCATCCCGCGCAGGTTGCCTGCTCTGCCAGAGGAAACGCCTGTTAATAAAGCCTTTTTATAATACCAAGTATTTTGAATGTCTGAATTATCTATCAATGATTTAAGCACCCCCGGATATGATCCATTATATTCCGGTGCGATAAAAATAATTTTTTTTGCAGGTTGAAGAATCTCCTTTTCTACCTGAATAAATGAAGCATCCCTTGACAAAGGATTAAAAGATACTAAAGAAAATAAACCAGCCACTAAATTTCGCTCGTTGAACAATCGTTGGTATTCTCGTGCTACTTTTTCTGTGTGGCTGCCAGGCCGGTTTGTTCCACTTATTATCAAATACATTCCATTAAAATTAACTCCTTTGCAAAAGGCAAAGGTAATTACAGGTTGTCAATTACCCGCCGGGCTAATATCAACTTAAAATTTATGCCTGTTTTCAAGCTTTGTAATCAATTCCCACTTTTTGTATTTTTTTTGACCCCTATACTCAATTGATGCTGCAAGTTTGATTTAACTTTGCACATCCTATTTAAGTAACGGCCAATTAATGTATTTTAGCAAATTGTCTTAAAATAATTTCTAAAAAAAGCCTTTTAAATTTCAGGATTAAAATAATACTAACGGGCTAAAATATTGTATGGGTAAAATAATTGGAATTGCTAATCAAAAAGGTGGAGTAGGTAAAACTACCACTGCTATAAACCTTGCCGCCAGCTTGGCTGTACTGGAGTATAAAACCCTACTTGTAGATGCCGACCCACAGGCAAATTCTACTACTGGTGTGGGTTTTGACCTTCACAACATTACCACAGGAGTATATGATTGTATGGTAAATGATGTGCCGGCGAAAGATGTTGTTTTAAAAACTGAAATACCTTTTTTAGATCTGATTCCATCACACATAGACCTTGTGGGTGCCGAAATAGAAATGATTAATTATCCGGATAGGGAATCTGTACTGAAAAAAATATTGGATCCGCTTAAAAACACTTATGATTTTATCATCATTGATTGCTCACCATCACTAGGGCTCATTACTGTAAATGCGCTTGTAGCAGCCGATAGCGTGGTAGTACCTGTACAAGCAGAATTTTTTGCTCTGGAAGGACTGGGGAAATTATTGAATACCATCAAAATCGTGCAAAGCAGACTGAACACTTCTTTGCAAATAGAAGGATTATTAATGACCATGTACGATGGAAGATTGCGCCTGTGCAATCAGGTGGTAAATGAAGTGCGGCATCACTTTGAAGATTTGGTATTTAACAGCGTTATTCATAGAAATACCAAACTGAGCGAGGCGCCCAGTGTAGGCAAACCTGCCATTTTGTATGATGCTGATAGCAAGGGTGCTATCAACTATTTAAATCTAGCTAAGGAAGTGCTGCAAAGAAATAACCTTACCCAGATATCACAAAAAGACAAAGTATTGGAACATCCATAATCTTTAATTTTCAATGCAAAAATTGTAAGATCAATTTTGAATTATTAAATAAATAAGGGCCTGAAATGAATATCAATAAAAACTCAACTGGAGATTCCAAAAAAAATACAACTTCCAAAACAAAAGATGCCTTAGGAAAGGGGATTCGCTCACTCTTGCAGAATATAGAAAGCGACCTTACCCATACTGAAAAAAATTTACTGGAGGCTACTACAGAAAAGAATACGCCAGCAGCTTCCAGGGTTCCCTTATCATTGATAGAGCCTAATCCTGACCAACCAAGGCGCGATTTTGATGAAAATGCGCTGAGCGAACTGGCAGCCTCGGTAAAGCTGCATGATATTATACAGCCGATTACTGTTTCAAAAATGGAATCCGGGCGCTATAGAATCATCGCAGGCGAAAGGAGATTTCGTGCAGCAAAAATTGCCGGACTTACTGATATTCCGGTTTACATCAGAGAAACAAAAAACTCCAAACTACTCGAATTAGCATTACTCGAAAATCTGCAAAGGGAAGATTTGAATGCGATTGAGATCGCTCTAAGTTATCGCCAGCTAATGGAAGAACTCGATTATGGACCCGAACAATTAGCAGAAAGGATGGGCAAAGAAAGGAGTACAGTGACTAACTATGTAAGATTATTAAAACTACCGCCAGATATACAAATAGCTGTACGCAATGGCCAGCTAAGTATGGGGCATGCCAGAGCACTTATTAATGTAGATCTTGTAGATAAGCAGCTATTTATTTTTAACGAAATAAAAAGTAAACAATT
>JAFDXH010000207.1 GCA_018268075.1 Bacteroidota bacterium
ATTTTGGGAAAAAGCAGAAAAGTTGTACATCCTTAGGAAATTTGATCATCCGGGTTATTTGTATTACAGAATCACCCCGGGCAGTATCTGTAATTCTGTTTCACATAAAATAATCCAATATAAGCATTTCTATATTCAGTGAGTTATTCGATCGCTTTGTAACCATGACTTTCCTTCTTTATAATCCATTCGAGAACGTACATTTTGATTCTCATACCTGTTTACTCACCGGAGCGGATGTCTTCACTGCTGATGAATTTATACCTGTTTTCCCCGATTGGGTGCTTGATCGGTTTTTACTGAGGGATAAAAAGTTCACAATGATGGATCAGGTAACTTCAGTTATGTATAACGACCTGAAGTTACCCTGCACCGCAGATGTTTCCCATGCATTCAGTAAATTGGAATCTGAAATCCAGGATGCCTTCAATAATGGCTACGATGCTGTGAAATCTATTCCTTCTGAAAAGCTTTTTCTGTGGATGGGAAAAATAGTTTATGGTATACTATATCACGATTTAATTCTCGAAAAAACAAGGTTGCAAAAGCAAAACAAAGAATTCAGTCTCTCTCCCCGTTTAAAAGAAAAATTTGCTTTGTTTCACCTGATGCTTCAGTCACTGGTGTCACCCATTTCGTTCAAAGAACCAACGCCATGGAGCATTTCCCTGGTACGGCTTAAATATTCGAAAGATATTTTCAATTACCGCGACGATCCTGTCAAACTTATGTTCTCTCTTGGTATGAACGGATTTGGGCTTATTGCCTGCCTGCAGGACAATGGACTGGTAAAACAAAAGCAAAATGAAATACTTGGAAAAATAAATGGTATAGTTCTACATCCCATCCAGTTTGAAGAATTATGTGCACGGTTTTTTTATTCAAATTATTTGTTGCAATACAAAACAAAATATAAGATAGAAGAATGTGATACCGGTATTTCTATCGAAACGATACCTGCAGAGACTGATGCAGGAAAGGAACTTTTTGGCAAATGGGATGATAATATGTTTGCCCAGGTTTTGGCGGGACACTGGCAACCCTGGGGACTTACAAAAAAAGATATTATTACTTTCCCGAATGATCCGGTCAGTTTTCTGCTGAACGATTACACTCATGAACTTATAGCTCCGGACTCCATCACTTTACCTTTTTAAATATTTTATTATGTTAAAGGTGCTAAGATTTATCCTCGTATTTCTCCTGCTTTTTCAATCGGGTTTGATGTCCCAGGTAAAACTACCGGATTATGCTGATTCCTCTTTTTCTACGTATTATCATCAACGCTGGACATTATTTAAAACACTGCCACAGACAAATGGCGAAATTATTTTTCTTGGTAACAGTATCACCGATGGTGGGGCATGGGCACAGTTGTTTAATGATGCGCGAATGGTAAACCAGGGTATCAGTGGTGATATTACCGCCGGCGTGCTTCATCGTTTAGATGCTGTAACCAGTAGAAAACCTGAAAAAGTTTTTCTGCTCATTGGTACCAATGATCTGGCGCGAACTATCAATTCTGATAGTGTTTTGAAAAATATCTTATTGATTTCTGATTACATAAAACAGGAATCTCCTTACACCAAATTATTTGTACAAAGTATTTTACCTGTGAATGAAGTGTATGGAAAATACAGCGGACATACAAAGAATACCATAGCTATTCAGCAACTGAACGATCAACTCAGGAGTAATGCGACCACTCACCAATATCAGTATGTTGATTTGTATAACGCATTTGCTGATGAAAGCGGAAGGTTACAAAATGAATTAACCAATGACGGACTTCATTTACTTGGAAATGGGTATTTACTCTGGAAACATATTATATATCCTTATGTTTACGGTCTCGCAGAAAAACCGGCCATTATTCCTCAGCCCCGGCAATTGAAATGGGATGATGGTTTTTTCCCGCTTTATAAGTGCAAAACGATACTGGTATCTGGAGAAAACCTGGGCAATGAGGCAAAAAGATTACAACACATTATTGAATCTTTAGGGAGAAGAGTTACTATAGCAAATGATATAATAAACAATGCTCCTTTTATAGAACTTAAAATTGCTAAAGTTAATTCTCCATATTCAAGTGAAGAGGCCTACCGGTTGAAAATTACCAAAGACAAAATACTTATTGAAGCAAATAATCCGCATGGTATTTTTAACGGTATTCAGACATTAAAGCAATTGGTTCGGGATGGAAACATAGCGGATGCCTGTGAAATTACAGACTGGCCTGCTTTTTCATGGCGGGGATATATGATTGACGTGGGTAGAAATTATATGACTATGGATTTGCTGAAACAGCAGATAGATGTGATGGCAAGGTACAAACTGAATGTTTTTCATTTTCATCCTACGGAAGATATTGCATGGCGGTTTGCTGTAAATAAATATCCTCAGCTAACAAATGCATCAACTATGCTTCGTAACAAAGGAGCATTTTATTCTCAAAGTGATATACATGAGCTCATACAATACTGCAGAGAAAGATATATCACTTTTGTTCCGGAAATTGATATGCCGGGTCATAGTGCAGCATTCAAAAGGGCAATGGGAGTGGATATGCAGAGCGATTCAGGATTGAAGATTGTAAAGAATATCCTGAAAGAAATATGCACTACTTATGATGTTCCCTATATTCATATTGGCGCCGATGAAGTGAAGATCAGCAATAAAAATTTTATTCCGGAAGTAACTTCATATATAG
>JAFDXH010000208.1 GCA_018268075.1 Bacteroidota bacterium
CAAGAGGTAATAGTAACTACCCACCCTTCGGTAACTGTTGGCGAATTTTTCCATCAGAGAATTCGATGGGCCAGTAAGGCAGACAGATACACCGATAAGAAAATAACTGCTGTGCTTTTCTGTGTATATTTTTTAAATGTATGGTTACTCACACTGGCTATTGCTTCTTTCTTTTTTATACAGGCATTGTGGTGCCTTGTAGCGAGCATAGTTTTGAAAATAATAGTAGAATTATTTTTTCTATATCCCGTAGCTAGGTTTTTTAATAATGAAAAACTATTGTGGTGGTTTATACCCTGCCAGCCCTTTCATATCTTCTACACCGTAATAGCCGGGTGGCTGGGAAAATTTGGAAACTACCGGTGGAAGGGAAGGAATGTAAAATAAGCTGCTACCTGAAAAGTATTTTGCAAACTGGTGCTTGCCCATTTGCAAATTGGCAAGCTGTCTGTTTTCCCGACTCAATATAATTGATACATGAGTGCTGGCCGTTGCGTAATTTCATGATAGCATATATCGCCCCGCCTAAAAAAATGTAGCACCATGCTCTTTCTTGTCATAGCCTTGTTCAGGTGCTGCTCGCCACCATGAAACAAGTTAGCATGCCAGATAAATATATCGCCCTTACTGGCCAAAAATACCTCCTTCTTTATTTGGTATTGCTTAATTTTTTCAGCTATCATATTTTCATATTCTGCATAAGTCTTATTGCCGGTAAGCCACCGGCTTCCTTCGTTGTTATAATCCCCATTCATATAGTAAGGCAGCTTATGGCTGCCGGGGTAATAATGAAGTGGGCCGTTATCGGCAGTTATATCTTCTAAGGCAAACCATACACCCAGCAAGCCGCCTTGAGGGTAAGTGGTCATGTGGATACTATCAGAATGGGTATGCTGCTCGCTTCCGGCAGAAAAATTAATACTTTGAAAAAGTACCGGACTACCACCCAAAAGTGCAGTTAGCAACTGTTTTAGTTCTGCATTATTCCCTAAAGCATTCACTAATTTTGAATGCCTGCAGGCAAACATTATTTTACCGTTTGCAAGAGGCTTTACAGTTTTTGATTGTAATAATTTATCTATCTCATCATTTATTGCGGTTACTTCTTTTTCATTTAGATAGTGCTTTATAGAAGCAAAACCATTTTGATGGAAGTGTAACACGCTTTGCTTATCAGTAGCTTCTAATTTATTAAATAAACTGGTGGCTTTAATTTGGCTTAGCATGGCTTCTTCCGATGGCATCGTAGTCTGAGCATTGCTATAGAGGCTCAGAAAATCTTTGGTAGATACGGGTGAGAAATATTTTTTTTTCAGTCCAAGAGCTTTATACCCCTGCAGATTATAAGCAAGCTGCTTTTTATGAAAAAAATTAAAAACCATGAAGCTCAATTTCAATCTTCGTAAAAGGCTCAGCATATTTTTGTTTTTAACAGAAATAAAAAATCAATGAATAAAATTACATCATATTTAATGTAGCGCGCTTTCCTGCTCCTGTCTTCACCACAGTCAAGCGACTGCACATGATCATAGAATGCCTAATCGGATTAAGTTTCAAAATCTGAATGTGGTAGGCAAATTAAAATTTGGAATGCAAATTCTGCAATAGAATGTTTCTTTTAACCTATTAAATAAAAATCACTATTGCCTCTAAGCCCAACTTCCATAAAAGTTATTTACTTTTATTCCGATGCAAGAATCTTATTCTTTTTCTCAGAATGCCTGGCGAAGGCTTCGCAAAAACAAAGGCGCTATGGCCGCACTTTTTATCATTTTTTGTGCAGTCTTTATTGCGCTGTTTGCTTACTTTTTAGGTGTAGATGGCACCCCTAATGCCGATAGGCAAACCGTAGAAATAATGGCCAGCAAACCCGGACGCAGCCAAATATTTTTAAAACTACCCAAGGCTCGCAAAGTAGCTTCCACAGGCCTTTTACAGCAATTACTTTTTGGAAAAGAAGAGCCTTACATACTGGTACCCATTACATCTTACAGAGCAACAAGCGACACTGTAATAGTGCAAAAACTGATAGATGATGGGATAGTAGAGCAACAGGTATATGCCATAAAAATGCTACCCACTAATTACATCACCACTAAAACCTTTTGGCTGGGTACAGACACCTTTGGCAGGGATATACTCAGCCGCCTTTTGGTTGGTATTCGTGTAAGCCTTGCTGTAGGGTTGGTTACTGTGTTGATTGCCCTGTTTATCGGTATCTTATTAGGATCGGCGGCTGGCTACTATGGTGGCCGCACAGACCAGGCTATTATGTGGTTTATAAATGTAATCTGGAGTATGCCCACCTTGTTATTAGTGTTTGGCATCACGCTTACCTTAGGCAAAGGCTTTTGGCAAATATTTATTGCAGTAGGGCTTACCATGTGGGTAGGCGTAGCGCGACTGGTGCGCGGGCAGGTGCTGGCTGTAAAGCAAATGGAATATATTCAGGCCGCCAAAGCATTGGGGCTAAAAGATTTTCAAATAATCTATAAACATATTTTGCCCAACATACTGGGGCCGGTAATGGTAATGGCAGCCTCCATATTTGCAAGCGCTATTATTATTGAAGCGGGATTAAGTTTTTTAGGCATTGGCATACAGCCGCCCACACCCAGTTGGGGATTGATGATTAAAGAAAATTATAATTTCATTATTACCAACAACCCCGCACTTGCGCTGGCGCCCGGCGTAGCTATTATGATACTGGTGCTGGCATTTAATCTTTTGGGAAATGGATTGAGGGACGCGCTGGATGTGAGGGCGTGAGGCTTTCAGAATGGTCAATTGTAAATTAGGGTTGTGTGAAGGTTTGGTATGAATTGTCCAAATTTTTGAAACCTCTATGCCAGATGAAACCTCTGCCCCCCCTAACCTTCTTTTTCACTCACCTGTACGCTTCTATTAAAACTCTCAGAAAGGGATATCAGCGTTTCGGTACGCTCTATCCCTTTTATTTTTTGCAGGTCGTCGTGCAGTACTTTTCGCAGTTGGTTAATGTCTTTACAAACTACCTCAGTGTACATGCTATAATTGCCCGTAGTGTAATTGAGCCTAATGATTTCCGGTATCTTTTCCAGCTCCTTAGCTACGGCATCATACAGAGAACTTTTTTCTAAAAAAATACCAACAAATGCGGTGATATCATAACCCAGCAATTTGGTATCTACCTTTAATTTTTTTCCCTTTACTATACCCAATTCTTCCAGCTTCTTAATACGCACATGAATGGTACCGCCACTTACAAAAAGTTTTTTGCCCAGTTCTGCATAGGGTGTATCAGCATGATCTACCATTTCTTGAATAATCTGCAGATCAAGTTTATCAATATTCAATTTACCCGCCATAATTTTATTTGATTTTAAATATTTTTAATTAAAATTAAATATATTTAAACATTTTCTATATTTATAATGTTTTCGTTAAAATTCTTTTTTTATTACACTATAGTCATTAGATTTGCATCAGATTAGTTCTTAAACATTGTGGGGTGATGAAATTTTTGGCAGACATGCCCTCTTGTCTCGGGGGTGAGGGTCACAGGATAAACGTAGCATAGAGCCGGGCTGATAGCAATATCAATCCGACCAGGGTCGACCACTGAACTTTGTGCTATAGCTAACTGCCTCGTGAAGGTTCGAACCCTTCCCCTACAGCTTTTTCATTTTTTTTGGCCTTCGTATTTTTATGCGAAGGTTTTTTTGTTTTAGAGCAAGAAAACAGTCAGAATTTTCTTTCAACCCACAAATAATATTACGCACTTTCTGTAAATAACTTTTTTGTTGTTATCTGCCATGGCCTGTAAAACTGCTGGCATTATCTAATTTACTAAGCTTGGCATCATCGTTGGTGAAATTGTTGAAAGTAATTCAGTAGCTATGGTATTGCAGCATCTAATGTGATGCCTGCATTTTCTTCATTTAGTGAAGCAGATACAGTACGTTCTGAAGTAGGAGAAAGTTCAATGCAGATGAACCGGGCCAAAGTTTTTACTATCACCATTACAAACACTGCGAACAAGCAAAACCTGCTTAATTCGTTGAACGGAAATAGCAAAGTCTGGACTCTACCGAGTCTCAAGCACGGAACTCAGCGTTTATAAGATTAATCTCCGTGTTCTCTTCGAAAGACTCGGCAGGGACCAAATAAAAGCATATTTTGCGGATTTAAATTATGAGGGTAAAAGCAATTATTTTAGACTTGGACAATACGATTTATCCAGTAAATGCCATAGGCGACAAACTCTTCAAGTCTTTGTTTTTACTAATTGAACAAAGTGGGGAATTCAAAGGAGACATCAAAGAAATTAGGGGTCATATTATGCGGCATCCTTTTCAGGTAGTAGCCCATGATTTTTCTTTTAGTGACCAATTAATAACTGATTGTTTGCAACTTCTTTCAGACTTGACATACGAAGACAAAATGGAGCCATTTGAAGGCTATGAAACATTGAGAAATATTCCCTGTAAAAAATATCTGGTCACAACAGGTTTCACCAAACTACAGCACAGTAAAATCAGGCAACTGGGCATCGTCAACGATTTTGAAGTTGTATTTGTGGTGGACCCCAGCAAATCCATTTTAACAAAAAAAGATATTTTCAAAAAGATACTTTCCGATAATTATTATAACCCTGAAGATGTTTTAGTGGTTGGCGACGACTTGCATTCTGAAATTAAAGCTGCAAAGGAACTTGGGATAGGTACAATTGTTTACAATCATAATGAAGAACAACCAGAAGCAAAAAGTGAAAGGGCAATACATTCATTTAAGGACATAAGCCCTTATTTAAATTAAACGAAAACTGCCAACGCCTAATAAAAGCATTGCTGCAAGTTGGGCTTGGCCTTGTAATCTTCGGCATCTGCAACTTGGTATCTTTTAGGACTCAGCCAATTCCTCTTGGAGAGACTCAGCAGAGGCCAAGAATTTAATATTCATGGTATGTCGTACAAAATTATAGTTGGGACAAATGGATTAATATCTTGTGCTGTTTTCCTTTTCATAATTACGGTTAGTTATTATCTGATAATCTTTTTTCACAAGGTATTTATAAATGCTTCTGGTTAATAATTTTTATCTCTCTCTTATAGTCATCCGTTTATACTTCCTTCAACTTCAGCAGTGCCACGCACTCTATATGATGTGTATGTGGAAACATATCAACGGGCTGTAATTTTTCGATGATAAATTTTTCATTAAGCAATTGCAGATCGCGGGCCTGCGTGGCCACATTACAACTTACATACACTATCTTTTCAGGAGCAATTTCTAATAATTTTTCTACCAGCTTCTTATGCAATCCCGCGCGTGGTGGATCTATCACCACTACATCCGGCCGGCCATGTAGCGAAAAAAAAGCATCATCACAAATATCAATCACATCGCCGGCATAAAAGGCTGTTTGCAGCAAATTGTTGAGCACTGCGTTTTCCTTGGCATCATTAACTGCTTCTGTAATTACCTCTACTCCTATTATTTTGTGAGCGCTATCACTTAAAAATATGCCTATGCTGCCCGTACCACAATACAGGTCGTACACCGTTTGGGTACCATCCAGCGCCGCAAAATCTTTAACCACGCTGTATAATATTTCTGCCTGCTTCGTATTGGTCTGAAAAAAAGATTTGGGCGACACTTTGAATTTAAATTTTCCTAATTGATCAATAATGTATCCATTGCCTGAAATAATTTCAGGATTTAGATCATAGATACTATCGTTCCATTTAGCATTAATGGTAAAAAGCAATGTGGTAATCTGCGGTATCTGCAATCGCAAGTGCTTGCCAATTTTTTCAATCCACTCTGCATCGCGGTAGCCAAAAATAAGGTTTACCATCAGCTCTCCTGTAGAAGCATACCTCACAATTATATTTCTTAAAAATCCCTTGTGCTCTTTAATATCATAATAACTGAGATTGTTTTGCAATGCAAAACTGCGCAAGGTATTTCTGATGGTATTATTAATATCGTCCATTAGCCAGCACTCGGTAATATCTATTACTTTGTCGTACAGCCGTGGTACATGGTAGCCTAAGGCGCCTCCAGGCCATTCCGCTTCGGCTAACAATAATAATTCTTCGCCGGAAAGATATTTTTTATTGCTAAATGTAAATTCAAGTTTATTGCGATAGTGAATTGTTTTTTCAGAACCTATAATAGGCAAAACCGGCACGTAACCCAATTTTCCTATGCGCTTAAATGCGTCTCGCACTTCCTGTTCTTTGTACTCCAATTGCTTGCTATAAGGAAGCATTTGCCATTTGCAACCACCACACGTACCGAAGTGGATGCAAAAAGGAGTAACCCGCTCGCTGCTAAATTCCTTTATTTTTAAAACCTTTCCTTCGGCCCAGTCTTTTTTGCTTTTAGTAATTCTTACATCTACTACATCGCCGGGTACTGCACCTTCTATAAACAGCACTTTGCCTTCTATGCGCGCCAGCGACTTCCCTTCGGCAGCATAGCCGGTTATCAAAATATTTTCGATTGTTATTTTCTTCTTTTTTCTCACGGCGCAAAAATACTTTTTGTAGCATTAAGTTTTTCAGAAGAAGTAATATTGAAAAAAAGTGCTACCGGCTATGTTCGCTAATAAATTATAAAACCCAGAGCGACATAGACAAAAATTGTTAAGTATTCTAAAGAATCTCGTATTAAAGCCTATTTTGAATATTTTTGTTTACTATTCATATATACCATGAAATCAATATTTACATTCACGGCACTGTTGGGCAGCCTTTGTGGATTTAGCCAGGGCTATAAGGTAACATTGCAGGCACCGCAGTATAAAAGCGGGCTTGTATATCTTACTTATTATTATGGGCCTACACTCAATATTCAGGATTCGGCAATGCTGAACACTTCAGGCACAGCCGTTTTTCAGAAAAAACAGAAGTTGCTCCCGGGCGTATATTCCATTGTATTTCCCGGCAAATCAAAGGTGTATGATTTACTAATAGGGAATGAGCAAGTCGTAAATATCAATGCTGCAGATACCAATAATCTGGCTGGCAAAACCCTTGTTACCGGGTCTAAAGAGAATATCATATTCGACAGGTACCAAAAATTTGCTGCTGCACAAGGAGAAAAAATTCAGAAAGAAAAGATTGCCTTTGAAAAATCAACTACCAAAGCTGATAGTGCAGCACACGAAGAAGCGTATAAAAAAATAAATGAGGGACTATCCCTGTATCGCGAAAAAGTTATTACTGAGCATCCGGAATCTATGCTTGCAGCGCTATTACAGTGTATGAAATACCCAACGCCTCCCCATGCTTCTCCAATAAGCAAACAGGATTCACTTAATAATTATCAATTTTATAAAAAGCATTATTGGGATGGCGTCACATTTATGGACGATCGCATTATCCGTTCTCCTTTCTTCATCCCCAAACTGGAGCGCTATTTCAGAGAAGTAGCCTCGCCCAATCCAGACTCAACGATTAAGGATGCAGACTATTTATTATTGCTTGCCCGCACGTCGCCCGGTATGTATCAGTTTTTGCTCAACTGGCTTACAGATGAATACATCAATCCTAAATACATGGGGCAGGATAAAATATTTGTACATCTTTTTGAAAAGTATCACTCCAAGGGGGTATCTACTTGGCTGAGCGACAAGCAACATACTATAATTGCCAACAGGGCCTACATGCTCATGAACAATCTTGTAGGCGAGCCGGCTGCCAACCTGGAGATGACTGATACGGCAGGCCATTCATCAAGCCTTTATAATATTACTGCTCCCTATACCGTTATTGTGTTTTGGGATCCTACATGTGGGCATTGTAAAATAGAAGTGCCTCGGCTGGACTCTATGTATGATGCCAAGTGGAAGAATATGGGGATAAAGATCTTTGCCGTACTATCTGAAGCTTCAGAAAAAGATAGGTGGCTCACCTTTATTAATGAACACCATTTGCAAGACTGGAACAATGTATATGAAACAGATGCACAGAAAAAACAACATGAAAACGATAAGCAACCTTCCTATAAACAGTTATATGACGTAATAATGACCCCTACATTTTACCTGCTTGATAAAGATAAAAGGATCATTGCAAAAAAACTGTCTATAGAGCAAATGGATGATTTGATCGCAGCAAAGAATAAATAGTCTTAACTATTTTTCAAAATGAATAAGAAACCCTTCAAAGACAATAGTTCAAAATATGAAAACCGGATTCTTCCTTCTCTTCACGTGTATTTTTATTTCTAACCTTAATGCACAAACGCTTTTCACCTATGGCCAACATCAGGTGAGTTCAAAAGAATTTTTGAAGGCCTATAATAAAAATAAAAATGATGAGGTAAACAGAAAAGAAGCCCTTCGTGATTATTATAATCTGTATGCTACTTTTCGCCTAAAGGTACAAGCCGCCAGAGACCTACACCTGGATACACTACCTACGCTACAGGCCGACCTAAAAAATTTTGAGGTTCAGCTTCAAGACAATTATTTAAAGGACGATAAGCTCGTAAATAAATTAATAGAAGAGGCTTTTGGGCGAAGTCAAAAAGATATTCATGTTATAGATTATTTTGTATCAATCAACGCATCTGCAGATAGCCTGGAAGAAAGAAAAGCAATAAAAGATCTGGTAAATAATCTGAAACTAAATCCGGTAAACGAAGCGCCATTACTTGAAAAGGCTCGAAAGAGCGGGCTACGCATTACCGTGAGCGACCTCGGTTACATTACCGTTTTTACACTGCCCTACCGCCTTGAAAATATTATATATCAATTAAGCCCTCAAGGTATTAGTGATACTGTATTAATAAATAATGGGTGGCATATTTTTAAAAATGCTGCCGAAAGGCCTGCATTAGGAAAAGTGCAAGTCGCTCAAATTTTATTAGCAGCGCCAAAAGAAATTGACAATTTGAGAGCACAGGCCAAACAGCTTGCTGATTCACTTTACACTGCCATCAAAAAAGGAAGCGATTTTGGAGCGCTTGCAAAAGAATTCAGTAACGACAGAAGCACCTATATGAATGGTGGCCTTCTACCCGAATTTGGAGTTTCAAAATATGATCAGGCTTTTGAACAAAAGGCTTTTTCGATTAAAGAAAATAATGCTGTGCTACCGCCATTCGAATCTGCATTTGGATTTCATATACTAAAACGAATCGCTGCCACACCTGTTTCTGCTTCATTAGATGATGCAACCCGGAACACGCTAAAGCAAGAGGTATTACAGGATAGCCGCATACACTCTGCTGATGAGCAATTTTTAAAAGAGATAAAACCCAAAACAGGATTTAAAAAATTACCCTTCTCAGAAAATGATCTTTGGCATCTTACCGATAGCTCATTAATGGCCAATAAAAATATTCAAATTAAAACCTTGAACGAGCGTACAGCACTACTTTCCTTTAATGATGGCTCTAAATTTAGTGCCGGCGATTGGATATTGTATGTACGCAATTCCAACAAAGCCATTCCGGGACAGCTTCATCAATCCTATAAAACGCTCTGGCCATCTTTTGAAGAATATGCTACCAAAGAAAATTATAAAAAAAGGCTTTCTTCTTTTAATAGTGAGTACAAAAGCCAGGTAGAAGAATTTGAAAACGGCAATTTACTCTTTGAAATCATGGAGCGCAATGTATGGGCAAAAGCAGCAGCCGATAGTGCCGGGCTATACAAATACTATACAGCACACAAGAATAAATATGTATGGCCACCAAGTGCCAATGCTATTATTTTTACCTGTACTAACAAAGCGGTTGCCGATAATATAATACAGGAATTAAATGAAAATAAGGAATGGCGAAGCATCGTTTCTAAATATTCTTCTGCTGTACAGGGCGACTCAGGGCGATTTGAATTATCTCAGATTCCTATAAAAGACAAATCCCATTTTACTCCAGAACAACTTACACCGATTGTAATTAATAAAAATGATGGGACAGCTACATTTGTAAAAATGATAAATCAATATGCCGGTGGCGAAGTGCGCACTTTTGCTGACGCTAAAGGTCTGGTAATAAATGATTACCAAAATGAATTAGAAGCTGCTTGGGTTTCTCAACTAAAAAGAAAATATCCCTTAAAGCTAAATCAAAAAATTCTTGAATCTTTATAATGGTTTTATGGTTTTGGCAGAGTTTTTGAAATGAGGTATCGCTAACCTTAAAAAAACAACAGAAGACCATGAAAAAAATTCTTATTGTATTCCTTTCCATTTTATGTTATTCATTTGGCTATAGTCAGGTGTATATTCAGGGCGGTGTAAACTTTGCCAATATTTCAAAAGATAATAATGGCGCTACAGAAAAAAATAATACGCTTACTACATTTAATGTAGGCTTATTAGGACGCTTTAATATATCTGATATGATAGACCTGGAAACAGGTGTATTGCTGAATGGGCAAGGATCTAAAGCCGAAACATACTTCACAAATGCCACAGATGATAATTATGTGAAATCCAAATTTAATCCCCTCTATATTAAAGTACCACTTCACGCGGTGGTAAGAATTCCATTGATGAATAAGCAAAATGTATTTCTATATGCAGGGCCGTATGCTGCGGTAGGCATTGCGGGTAAGTCAAGTGTGAATGGTAAAATTTTGGGTGTAAACTTTAACTCTGAGTCGAATATTAAATTCAGCAATGATGACCCCTTTACCTCTAAGCAGGATGATGCTGCGTATGACAAAATAAAAAGATTTGATTTTGGCGCAGATTTTGGCGCGGGAATTGACTTAGGTAAAATCATTATAAAGGCAAACTATGGTTTGGGCTTTACAAAAATAAATTCTACCGAAAGTAATAATTCAGCAAATGATAAAAATAAATACCGCACTTTTTCACTTTCTCTGGGAATACCCATATTAAGACGGTAGAAATTTTTGAGCAAAAAGCAGAAAAAAGCCGGAGATCGTTATAGATCTTCGGCTTCTGTTTTTTTAAAATGATTAAACTATTTCCTTTACCACCTTGGCTATTACATCTGGCTTACCCAAAGTGTAATAATGCAATACAGGAACTCCAAATTTTTTGAGATCTTTTGATTGTTGCAATAACCATTCCTGGCCTACAAGTGCTACATCTGCATCGGTTTTACATTTCATTATTTCTTTGCTCAGTTCATTGGGAATATCTACATGAAAAGTGCGAGGCAAAACAGAAAGTTGTTTTTTAGTGGTTATGGGCTTTAGTCCCGGAATGATGGGAATTTTTATTCCCGCATTCCGGCATTTGTCCACAAATGAAAAATATTTGCTATTATCAAAAAACATTTGTGTGGTGATATAATCGGCGCCAGCATCCACCTTCATTTTAAGGTATTGCAAATCGCTGTTAAGATTGGGCGCTTCAAAATGCTTTTCAGGATAGCCGGCTACGCCTATACAAAATTTTGTTTTATACCCATCACGTATGTCATCTTCAAGATAAATACCATTATTCAAATTAACAGCTTGCTTTAATAAGTCGATAGCATACGTGTGGCCATTTGGCTCTGGCTCAAATACAGATTCGTTTCTTGCGGCATCGCCTCTTAATAATAAAACATTATCAATGCCAAGAAATGCTAAGTCAATCAGCGCATTTTCGGTTTCTTGTAAATTGAACCCGCCGCAGATTAAATGTGGAACAGCATCTATTTTATAATGATTCATAATGGCAGCGCAAATACCCACGGTGCCGGGCCTTTTTCGCACCTCTACTTTTTCAAAAGTGCCATCTGCCTTCTTTTTAAAAACCTGCTCACTTCTATGATAGGTCACATTAATAAATGCCGGATCAAATTCCATTAGTGGATCCAAGTGGGCATAAATAGATTCAATTGTTTTCCCTTTTAAAGGTGGAAGTATTTCAAATGATATCAATGTTTTTTTCGCCTCGTTTATATGGTCTGTTATCTTCATTACTTTATTAAATAGATGCAAACTTAAGTGGTAAACTGAAATATTGCAACAGTATCGTGCTAATTATACTATCCCGGATTTTTTAATGAATAAAAAATGAGATGATTCCTGTAGCCACCAAAGTGCCCCCAGTAATGATGCCTGCATTGTGTTCCAGCTTGTGCCAATTCAATTTTAAAATCCCTTTGTATGCAAACCGCACCAGTGTTACCATTCCAATGGTAGTAATAATGAGGTAAATCGCCGCTATAAACCAGATCAACCAGGTAGCCTGAGACCCTGCTAATAAAAAGTAGGCTTCTATCTCCATACAGGGCGACAAAAACATCGCCAAGACCAATGCGATAATTATACTTTTTTTTGATGTTGATTTTTTGTTTTCTGCATGAATATGAAAATGCTGGTGATGGTGGTGCCTATAAATAAAAATAAGGCCTAGGATAATGAGAATAACCGGAGCGAAAAAACGGGTAAACTGTTCGAATGACTCCGCAAGCTGAGCGCCAATAAATGCAAGAACCAATCCAATGATAACAGTACTTACCCCATGCGCAAGGGCTGAAATCAGGGTTACCTCAGTCACCTCATTTAGCGTCCATCCTTCTTTTTTTCCAATAGCAATTACAGGAAGCCAATGATTAGGAATAGTAGCATGTAATAAACTTAAAATAATACTACCTGCGATAATACTGAACATGCACTTTAGTAGGAGATGAGGTTGCAAGTTAGTTTAAAAATGATGAGGAATGATTTCCGGCATTCTAATAAAAGAAAAGAGCTTTTTCATTAAATTCTGGCTAAGAAAGTGCCTTGGATGCTTTGGATTAAACATTTAAGTAAATGAATTTTCCCTCAAAATCTATTTCTAATATATTTGTACCTCATTATTTCACCTTTTAAAAACTACCAATATGGAATGGATGGGAAGAAGAGAGAGCTCCAATGTAGATGATCGCAGAGGAGTATCAGGCGGCGGCCTTGCAATAGGGGGTGGCGTCATTGGCGTCATTTTTATACTCGCCAAATTTTTATTGGGTGATGGCAGCATCAACGATTTGCAACAATTGATGCCGCAACAACAGCAGCAGGAACTAACCGTGGAACAAAAGGCTGCTGATGATAAGGAGGCTTCTTTTGTAAAAGTGGTACTGGCTGATACCGAGGATGTCTGGACAAAATTGTTTGGCGATATGGGCAAAACATATACTAAACCCACATTGGTGCTTTTTAGAAATTCTACAACCTCCGGCTGTGGTACCGCCTCTGCCGCTACGGGGCCCTTCTATTGCCCCGCCGATCAGGATTTATATATAGATCTTGCATTTGCACAGCAACTTAAGGATCAGTTTGGAGCATCAGGCGATTTTGCAATGGCTTATGTAGTTGCCCATGAAGTAGGGCATCATGTACAAGATCTGCTTGGCCTTACAGCCAAGATGCAGCAAATACAGCAGCAGGTGAGCGAAACAGAATACAACAAATATTCGGTACGGCTGGAGTTGCAGGCAGATTTTTATGCCGGAGTATGGGCGCACTACGATCAGAAAATGAAAAATGTAATTAAGCCGGAAGATATAAATGAGGCCTTGACTGCGGCTAATGCTATTGGCGACGACCGCCTACAGCAGGAATATCAGGGAACGGTAACCCCGGATTCTTTTACTCACGGCACTTCGGCACAAAGAATGTACTGGTTTAAGAAAGGATATGAAACCGGCGATCTCAACCAAGGGAATACATTTGCCGCCGGAAGTTTTTAATAATGCATTGTGGATTTCTTATCAAGGGTTGTATAGGGAGCTTCAATACTCCTTTTCCTTTTATTCTTCTGCAGCTTTTTGAGTTGATTCTTTTTCAATATGTTTTATGGTAAGCTGAAACCTTGTATTGAGGCTCATCTCATAATTATTCTCCTGTAAGATTTGCTTGGCAGCATCATCCTCCAGCACTACCTGTGCAAGATGCATTGCAAGGGGCGACCCACTTATTACGTTACCCACTTTCCCATCTGTAAATTCAATCATAAACTTATATCCCGCTTTTCTTCCGCTACCGGCTCTTTCAAAATCTACCCTATTAAGGTCAAGTACTTGTACTTCGTTGTTCGATTTTTTCATGAGTATTTTTACAATCGGCAAATATTTCTTCCAAATATGACTATACATGAAAATAAAACTGTTTATGGTTAAAATTGTAAAATAGATTATGGGGCAGGGAATGATCCTCATGCACCATTATTAGTTGTAATTTTTTATAAATGTAGTCCAATTTTTTAAAGTGCTCTGAAATTTTACAAATTCAAGGCTAATTTTCAAGCATTTAAGTACATGTAGGTACTTTTTAAATTGTCGCAGAGCCCGGCTAATAGTGGGCGGCGGTACACCGCCCACGGCGCTCCGCCCCGGTTCGTGTCCCACGAACCGGCAACAATTTAAAAAGCACCCTTACATAGCCTTCCCTTGTTTTCTCAAAAACCTATTTAATTTACCCAGCTTTTAAATTTTAGCCTATTGGCTTTATTTAATTTTATCGCACATTCCAAAATTAATACCATTCAAACTTTATCTGTTTTTTCCTTTAAATGTTTCCTAATTTTGTTTTATTCACCAATTTTTTGGCTGCATGGCATTGATAGATATTAAACTTCCACGCTCATGGGCAAAGGCCCTGCAGATACCGCGAAGTGCGACACCTAAAATGCAACAATTAAAAGTGCTCAAAAAGCTGTTGAAGAAGGCCCGGTTTACAGAATTTGGACAAAAGTATTTATTCGACAAAATTCTGTTGAGCAGGCACCCTGCAAAGAGTTTTCAAAATACACTGCCGGTTTTTAACTATGAAACTATTTATAAAAAATGGTGGTATCGGGCTATGGAAGGCAAACCGGATGTGTGCTGGCCCGGAATTATTAAATTTTTTGCATTGAGTAGTGGTACCAGTGAATCTGCCAGCAAATATATTCCTATTACAAAAGACCTTATTAAAGCCAATACCCTTACCAGCCTTCGGCAGTTGATTAGCCTTGCCTCCTATAATAATGTTCCTAAAAAATATGTAGGCAAAGGATGGCTGATGCTGGGCGGAAGTACCCATTTACAAAAATCTGCAACATATTATGCCGGCGACCTGAGTGGCATTCAGGCAAAAAATATTCCATTCTGGTTTCAGGGTATGTATAAGCCTGGCCGCAAAATTGCCAAAGTAAAAGATTGGTCAGAAAAATTGGAGGAGATTGTTGAAAGAGCGCCAGAATGGGATATAGCCTTTCTGGTGGGCGTTCCCGCATGGGTACAATTGTGCATGGAAAAAGTAATAGAGCGCTATAACCTGAAGCATATTCATGAAATATGGCCCAATCTGGCTTTTTATGTACATGGCGGGGTGGCATTGGCCCCATATAAGCAAGGGTTCAATAAGCTGCTTGGCAAGCCAATCACTTTTATAGAAACATACCTCGCCAGTGAAGGATTTCTGGCATTTCAAAACAGGCAGGATGCAAAGGGCATGAAGCTTGCCATTAATAATAATATTTTTTTCGAGTTTGTTCCATTCGACGAAAACAATTTTGACAGCGATGGCAATATGGTAGAGCATCCTGAGACACTGATGATACACGAGGTAGAACTGCATAAAAACTATGCCTTGCTGATAAGTACCAATGCGGGTACATGGCGCTACCTTATCGGCGATACGATTCAGTTTGTAGATATTGAAAAAAGTGAAATCATCATCACTGGGCGCACGCGGCATTTTCTGAGCCTTGTAGGCGAGCACCTAAGTGTAGATAACATGAACACCGCGGTGCAAATGGTAAGTAATGAAATGAATATTTCTATTCGGGAGTTTACCGTTACCGGCATTCCATACGGTCAACTATTTGCACACCATTGGTATATCGCCACAGACGATGAAGTAGATGCCGAAGAGTTAAGAGTACGCATAGACGAAAAACTTAAAGAACTCAATGATGACTATGTAGTGGAAAGAAAACATGCTTTAAAGGAGATTTTTCTGGATGTGCTGAGTGAAGATGTTTTCATGGATTTTATGAAAGCCAAGGGTAAGGTAGGTGGCCAGCATAAATTTCCGAGAGTATTAAAAGGCAGCATGCTGGAAGATTGGCAGGTATTTTTAGCAAAGTACCAGCCTGCGAATATTAAAATTTAATGTGCTAATTTTAGCATTATTTATTCTAAATTAAAATTTTCATTGCTGAATGTTAGATGTGCTGGAGGCGATATTCAAAGGGGTAGCTATGGGGATATTGCTGGCACTCTCTGTAGGGCCTGTAATTTTTACGGTCATCAAGCAAAGTATTAATAATGGCCGTAGTGGAGGCTTTAGTTTTATTATAGGTGTCTGGATAAGCGATTTCTTGTTGGTGCTTTTAAGCAATGTATTTTCAGAACTTGTTACACAACTCATGGATTTTAAAGTAGCCATAGGAATGGCTGGCAGCGCTTTTTTAATTGCGATGGGCATTTATTATTTAATATTTAAAAAGGTGCATTTGCATCCCGAGGATGTATCTATGCCGCCACTAAAAAGCAGCGATCATGCACGAATTGCCCTTCAGGGGTTTCTGCTCAATACACTTAATCCGGCTGTGATGGCATTTTGGCTTACGGCCGCTACCGCTATTGCAATTACACATTCCGTACGCGACCGCGTTATCATTTTTGCTACTGCATTACTTTTAAATATGACTGCCGATATAATAAAAGTAACGCTGGCCGGAAAACTTCGAAAAAAGCTGACCCTAAAAAATATACGCTTGATCAATAAAATATCAGGGTTAATTTTGTTAATCTTTGGAACAGTTCTATTGGTGGGGGTTTTATTTTTTGTTAATGAAAAATAGTGTGTATGCGATTTCTATTAATTCTTTGTTTTTTCTGTTATTGTAAATCATACGCTCAAAATGACTTACTGGTTTTAAAAAAGAATAATAAAACCATTCAAAGTTTTTACCCAGGATCGGCTCTTAATTTTTCTACAGCAAATGGTAACTTCAGCACCTACATTACCGGCGTACAAAAGGATTCAATATATGTAGTACAGTATGATATACGGACTGTTCCAACAAATCTTGGTGTATATATGCTGGATACTGTTGCCAGATATAATTTTGGAATCAATTACCGAGATATCATCTCTCTCGGAAAAATGAATAACCATTTTGACTGGAGTGCTTCTGGGGGCGCCCTCTTTGGCGGCGGCTTGCTCATCACTACAGTGGGGCTGGGCACATGGATATTTACAAAACCTAATTCAAAATATTATGCCAGCCCATATCTGGTAGGAGGCGCTGCACTACTGGCCGGCATTGGGTACCTGATGGCGCATAAAAGTGCTGCAGGCTTTGTAATTGGAAAAAAATACAAACTTGAGTACATATCGTTGAGTAATAAAAAATGAGTTCTTGAATAATAAAAAGAAAAAAACAAAACGTAACCGCCTTCAACGTTTTTTCCGATTTGCATTTAAAGTTTTTCTTTATGGTTGGCTTATTTCCATCGTCTATATTCTATTTTGTAAATGGATAAATCCTCCGATTACAATCACACAACTTAACAGTGTTTTGCACGGCCAGAATATTCAAAGAGATTATATCCGCTTTGATAAAATGGGGAGTAATGCAAAATTGGCTGTAATGGCAGGCGAAGACCAACTCTTTCCCGATCACAATGGGTTTGATTTTAAAAGTATTCAAAAAGCAATGAAGCATAATCAAAAAAGTAAATCATTGCGGGGTGCCAGTACCATCAGCCAGCAAGTAGCAAAAAATGTTTTTCTATGGCAACACGGAGGGTTTTTCAGAAAAGGCTTAGAGGTATATTTCACCTTTATGATTGAGCATCTGTGGAGTAAAAAAAGAATTTTGCAGATGTACCTAAATGTATCAGAGATGGGGCCGGGTGTTTTCGGAATAGAAGCGGCTGCGCGGTATTATTTTAAAAAACCAGCGGCTGCATTATCCAATAAAGAAGCAGCAATGATCGCATCGTGCTTGCCCAACCCAATTGTATTTACCATATCCCCTTTATCGGCACGTGTGGCTTACCGCTATCCCTGGATTATGCGGCAGATGAATAATCTAAAGGCCGACCCCGATATTCAAGAGCTGTTAAAGTAAAGTCTTGGGCTAAGCCCCTAACCCTCTTATAGGGTTCATTCTTTGGGGTATATATTCAAATGTGTAAAGCACAGTTGAAGGTACGGTTGGGTACGGTTGAATAAATAGGGCAAATGATTCAAGTGAGTAGAAAATATAATTCCAGACTTGTCCGCCCCTGTCTTTACTAAACTGTAATGCATTGAAAATGTGTTACTTAATTTTCCTACATAGCCCAATATGCTGACCTAATTTGAACAAGTCAGTAACTTGCCCATCACTTCACCGATTCTATCATCGTTTTTATTTCATCAAACAGTTTTCCTTCATCTGCTTCAAAGCCTAAAATATTATAGCGCACTATTCCATTTTTATCAATAATAAATTTAGCCGGCACACTGAATGCTTTATAAGCTTTCCCAGCTTTAGTTTCATTATCTAGCAATACCTGAAAGCTGTATTTTTTTTCTTTGATATAATCGGCTACGTTCTTTGCTATTTCAGCATCAGATTTTTTTGTATCCGTATGTGAATCCTCCCATGTATCAATAAAAAGGAATTTTACATTGGCATCATCCTTATAAGCGGTCACCAGTTTTTGCATACCCGGAAAGCTTGCTTTGCAGGGGCCGCACCAGGTGGCCCAAAAATCAAGGATCACCGTTTTACCTTTAAGGTCTTCCAGTTTTATGGTGTTACCATCCAGATCTTTTAAAGTAAACAATGGTGCTGCATAATTTAGCTGGGTGGCCAGCAAGGTCTTTTTGGCTTCTTCTAACTTGCTACTCCTCAATGAAGTGGTGTATTCTTCAAACCCATTTGTGGATCCCTTTTCCTTTACCCAAAGCCTTTTCAATACTTCCAGCATTTCTGGCTTCCAGGCGCCATCTCTCACCATTTTTTCTATCTCCGGCTTGTATCGCTTTGGCGGTAAAAATTTTTCGGATAGCAAGGTATAAGTAGTATTGATTTCATAAGCCGCTCCAAATTTACCGGTCAACATGTGCATATACTTTTCTGCATCCTTGGCGTATTTCCAGGCGGTTTTATCATCACCTTTTGTTACATAAAGTTCAGCTGCCTTGTTACTCAAAATAGTAGCAGTGAGGAAGATGTTATTGGTATTTTCTTCAGCAGTATGATAGTCAGATCCCACCGTTGGCGGAAGCGGCGTACCACTCTGGAGTTTTGAAGCCATATTGCTATAAAGTGCAACACGCTCCTGTAAGAACTTTTCTACGTATGCAGGATTATATACCTTAAATGAATCCAACACATCATCAATCAGCGAACATTCCAAATCATCAGCATAACGTTTACCCGTAAAAAAATTAAATTTATCAGCATACTTTGCAAATACAGTTGCATCAGGAGTAGTAGCCGCCGATGCCATAAACAGATAACGAAACAGGTACGCTCCGTATATCATATTTTGCATTCTTTCACCAAACCCCATTGATTCATACACGCGGCCTATTTCGTTCAGCATGGCTTCTTTTTTAGCCAAATTTTTCTCCTCTTCATAATTATTGAGCCAGAATGATATTCCTTTTTCGCTTTTTAATTTTTCCACTGCCCGATTGTAATAATAACCACCCTGGTTGCCAGAGCCTTCCACGGAAGCGATTATTGATAGGAGCGCCATATCTTTATAAGACTTCAATCCGCTGCCGTAGAGCAACTCCCTTTGTTTTTCCATCAAGCTCTTCCCCTTATCGGCCTGGCCATACCTTGAACAGAAAAACAACAGGTTAGAAAGCGCATAATATTTAGCATCAGGAAACAAATCCAGTTCTTTTGAATAAAATTCAATAGTTTTTGGAATATTAAAAATACCAAGCGAATTAGGCTTGCCACTGCTTAGATACATACCGGTCAAAAAATTGGTATATTGGCATAATTCCCCATCATTGTTAAAAAAAGGTATGCAATAACCTTTGTTTTGGTTGCTATCTACCTTGCCGCCTTCTACATAAAACTTACTTCCTTCTATTTTCCATTCCACATTGCCGCTGGTAAAGTTCAGCGCCAGCATGCGGGTTAAACTGTCTGTTTGCACTGCGCCTTCATAATGGTTGCCTTTCTTTTTCAGCAGCACGTTTACCGGTTTACAAGGGTTAAACTTCGACTCTATCCTGTCGTCACAATAAGCACCCCATTTATAGGCAACGCAGTTTATTACATCAGTTGCAGCAAATACTGTAGCGGGTGGTGTATAGCTGATGTTGACTACATCCCCCGGCTTGGGCTGCTGGGGCACATAAGTAAGATTATCCTGTGCCTGGGTAAAAAAACTGTACCCACAAAAGGTCAATAAAAAAATTGCTTTTAAATTATTCATACTATTAATTACTTTTTTTATAAAATTTTGTATGCGCTCACTTTCAAAAAAGTGAATAGAATAAACCTTCCCCGCCTTAATAAAAAAGAAGGAAATTTTTATATACTTATTTAAAAATACCCCGGAGTTTGCTTTAGATTTATACTGTTATTAAGAACCGCCGGAGGAATGGGGAAGAGTGTCATGTATGGTTTCCAGTTTGTTTTATAAGATATGGCACTTAATACGGCATTGGCTTTTTTGGTACGTACTAAATCGTACCAACGGTAACCTTGTTCAAAAAACAACTCATGTAATCTTTCAATTAGCACGGCATCAATAAGCGATGTTTGGGTAGTAGCAGTAGTATTGCCCAATCCTGCCCGGTTTCTTACCATATTCAGGTCAGCAGCAGCACCGCTTAAGTCGGTACCTTGTTGGGCTTTCGCTTCTGCCCGCAACAAATACATTGTTGCCAAACGGATAGCTTTATTATCTTCTTCCCTGCCGGCAGGTATAGTACCTGGGTATAGGACTGAGCTATATTTATATTTATAAGCAAACATCCGGTTATTTGAGTTGGGGTAATTATTCTGATTTCTTAAAGTAATCCAATTGGCCAATCGTAGGTCGCCTGCTTCAAAACTGCTTAAGAGGCTGGGCGATATGGCAAGGCTTTGGCTCTCTAAAGTTGTACGCAGAAATCCTTCAGGAAACAAGATGGCAAAGTTGATAGTTCCTACCTTAAAGGAAATGTCAGCGTTGGATTCAGTATAAACCGGGGGTGTGGCATAAATTGTTTCAGGGCTTGTTTGTATAAAAACATCGTTAACAGATGCAGCCAATTGGTATTTATTGCTGCCAATAATATCCGATGCAGCCGCTTCTGCCAATGCCCATTTGCCTTCTGTAAGGTACACTTCTGCCAATACCGCTTCGGGTATATATTTATTATTAACAAAGTAGTTAGCGCCAAGGGTAGCGGGTAGTGCAGCTACCGCATCTTGCAGTTCTTTTTCAATAAAAGCATATACGCTAGCTGCAGGGTCTCTTGGTTTCAAAGAATTTGTAGGCACATCTGCATTTGTAATTAGCGGCACATCGCCGTAATTCCTTACCAATTGAAAATACCCCCATGCCCGCATTGTTTTTATGGCGGCCATATAGGCCGTCTTTTTATCATTGGTAAACCCCGGCGCAGTGGAACCAGGGATGCCCTCCAGCAAGGTGTTGGCCCAATAAATGGATTGATACATAGCCGTCCAGTCAAGAGGGAGGCTAGAACCAGCAATAGTGTAATTAGATTGTATATCTGAAAACGGGACAATTGCAGTGGGGTTATATCCTTCATCTGAATACCCCGGCAAATAGCGATTTATCAGGCTATTGTTAGCTGCATTACTATTAAAATAAGAATAAAACTGGCTCATCATTCCTTCAACACTGCCCATAGTCAAAAAGGCCGATTCCGTATTGAGGGAGTTGTTAGGATAAGGTATCTCCAGGTTTTTCTTGCAGGCAGAAACGGACAATAATACCGTTAAAAGCGCCATCGAAACTATATTTTTATTAAACGACTTTTTCATTTATATACTGTTTGATTTTTTTTTGAATTATGCTTTTCGCTTAAAATACCATTCGTAACCCCGTGGTGATGGTACGGTATATTCCCGTGGAGTTACCGGGTATAGTTTCCGGGTCTTTAAATAATTTTCCAGGGCAATACACGCCGAGATTTTCACCACTTATAAACAGTGTAGCGCTGCTTGCTTTCAACCGGCTGAGCACCTGTGTAGGTATGGAATAGTTTAATTGTACATTTTTCAGCCGTATATAATATCCTTTATATAAAGTAGCAGTGCTGTAGTTGTAAAATTGAGTAAGCGAACTCATGAATGTTGAATTTCCTCCCACAGCCTGGCCAGTGTATAGGCGCGGGTATTTAGTTACATCGCCGGGCTTCATCCAGTAATTACCTACTGCTTCTGCTATAGGATTAGCTATTGTTCCAGTGGGCAGAGTACCATAGTTCCACCTGGTGAAAATGCCATTGGCAAATTGCAAGAATATATCCAACGTGAACCCCTTGTAACTCACTGAATTGGTTAAGCCGCCAAATAAAGTAGGCCTTGATGAACCGATCCATGCAGCATTTATAAATCTGTCAGCATAATCAACGGAGCCACCCTTATTAAGATCTGTGATTTTAGGCAACCCGGTAGCCGGATCAATCCCTGTAAATTGATAGGGTTGTTCTAAGAAAGAATTAGCAGTGAGGGCCCTACCTATCTGGAGAAAACTACTATATGTACTTTTTTCAATACCGGGGAAAGACTTTAAAATGTTTTTGGTATTGGTGAGATTAAATTTAGTAGTCCATTTTACTTTGCTTGCTGCGCCAAGGTTTTGCGTGGTTATATCAAATTCAAAACCGGTATTTTGAACCACACCCGGAAAATTGCCCGTATAGCTGCTAAATCCGCTCTGTTGGCCCAGGGGAATAACTAGCAATAAATCTGTAGTGGTATGCTTATAATACTCGGCACTCAGTCTGATACGGTCTTTTAAAAAACCTAATTCCAAGCCAATTTCTCTTTTGGTGGTGGTCTCCCATTTTACGTTGACATTAGGATAGTTGCTTGGCGCCAAAGGCACAGCATAGTCAGGATAGGTATTGGAGGAAGATGCCCCCCATGGTACAGCTAACAAGCTAAGATATTGATAATCCGCTATATTGTTGTTGCCACTTGTGCCGTAGCTGCCCCTTAGTTTACCAAAGCTAAGAAAGGGTAGTTTTTTCATAAACGACTCGCTGCTAAATATCCAACCGGCACCTATGGAAGCAAAATTGGCGAACCTGTTGTCGGGCCCAAAACGAGAGGAGCCATCCCTGCGGAAATTGATGTTAAGCAGGTATTTCTTATCCCAATCTCCTTTTATTCTTGCAAATACCGATTCAAATTTTTCTTCTGTATTGGTATTTTCCGGTACGGGAGCCATCCCAGCTGCATAACTATTTAAAAGCGCATCATTGCCCGGATCAGTAACCGTTAAATCAAAAATTTCATTTTTTATATCTAAATAGGTGCCACCTGCCAAGGCGGTAAAATTGGCTTTAGAAATACTGCCTGTGTAGGATAATTGCGGTTCTACATTTACAGAAGTATATTGGTTAGAGGAATGAATACCAAAAGGTACAGGGTTAAATAATTGATCCTGAATATTCACTGCTGTTGAGGGATATAGCTGGTGAGTGGTATTTCGCTGTCCCTGATAAGATACCTGTAGTTTCGCAGTTAACCCCTTGATTAGGGTATAGGAAAGGTCTGCATCAAGCAGACTAGATTTTGTGTTGGATTTGTTATCTGTTGTTTCGTTTGCATAAGGATTATATGCAAATCCAGCACCGGAATATCCAGGCCCGAGGTTAAGGCTGCCATCCGCATTATACAGTTGAAAATTAGGTGGATTCAAACCTGCTGACATCATATTATAACTATAAAGTACGCTTGACACCTTTGTAGTTTGGTTGTCTATAGCAAATCTACCACCGAGGTGCATGTTGAATTTATTATTAAATGAAGTGTGATTGATCTGCATGCTGGCTGTTGCTCTTTCTTGGTAGGGTTTGAACAAATAGATGTCATACATTTTGAAATAGCTTGCCGATGCTATAAAACTCAAAGCCCTGGTGCCGCCGCTAATTTTTAGGTCTGCATTGTAATTGGGTGCCGGATTTCTATCCTCTATTTTTAAATAATCGGTATAGGTGTTTTGATCATATACTAATAAATCAGGTGCAGTTATCGCTGTGGGCGTAATGGGGTTGATGACAGACGTTGCCGATGCCACATTACCGGTAGCAAATGCATCTTTCCGCATTTGCAAATATTGCGGGGTATTCATCCTTTTTGCCAGTACCGTTGCACTTTTCCAGCCGGTGGTTACATTAGCTTCCATTTTTGTTTTTCCTAAGGTGGCCTGTCTTGTAGTAATGAGGATTACGCCGTTGGTACCACGAGAACCATATATACTGGTAGCATCTGCATCTTTCAATACTTCTATTGACTGTATGTCAGCCGGATTTATAAAGTTTAATGTGGAATTGGCGGTAAAGCCCCCGGCACCTGCACTATTCATCAAAGCATCGGTGTTTGAATTTACCACCACACCATCTACAATAATGAGTGGATTGGTGCCCGAGCTGATGGAATTTTGCCCCCTTATGAGTATGGTTGGCGCAGCTCCTAAACCTGTACCGCTGGTAATGGCTACACCGCTAAGTTGGCCTTGCAAGGCGCTTATTATGCTGCTTACCGGCCGGTCTTTTATATCTTCACCTTTAATTGTCGCGATGGCGCCAGTATTCAAACGTTTGGTAGTAGAACCATAACCAATAATCTGTATCTCATCTGCTACTGATACTTTTATCTTCGCCACTATATTGAAGATGTTTTTTCCATTTACCTTTATTTCTGTCTTTTCGATATTGGTACCGCTGATAATCAACGTTGCATTATTATCTACATCTGCAAGGCTGAAATAACCTATATCATTGGTAGTGGTGCCCTTGGTTGTGCCCTTTACCATTACCGATGCACCAACTACCGGTGCGCCCATATCGGTAGTAACCGTACCGGATATGTTTATTGGTGGTGGCTCTTCATCAAGACTTGGTGTTATTGTTTTATCGGGATATGCAAGTTTTGCTCTTACAGAAATTACTTTATCTGTAATACTGAATGACAAAGGCTGGTCTTTAAAACAAATATCCAACACATAATCCAGCTTACCATTTTTTACATCAATCGTTACAGGGTTTGCATTTTTAATCACTTCTTTTGAATACACAAAATAATAGCCCGTCTGCTTTTCAATAACGGCAAATACTTTTTCCAAATCAGCATTTTTTAAGGAAACGCTAACCTGACTAAAACTTTTTGCGCTGGCAGTTAAACAAGACGCAAGCATGATGACTGCAATTAATTTCATTGCTAAAAAAATGGTTTTGTGGTGGCGGGTGTTCCTGCTTGAAAGGGTTACATCCGGAAAATGCAACGTTTTGGTAAATGCCCTTTTTAATAACGGCACACAAATAGTAATTTCCATATTTTTGTAGTGTTTGGGTTGATGAATAATAAACATTCTAGTCGATTTTTATATTGGGTCAACTCAAATTATTGCCGCTTCGGTTCCCACACCGTGGCGGTTTTTTTTAAGTATCTTTTTCAGTTGTTTTTAGCTCCCGAAATCCTTTGTGTTCGCTTTTGCAAGCGGCCAGATAGCTTCTGTCCAGAGCTTGTCGAAGGAACGCAACATAATTTATGGCTTTACAATTACCTTTCTTCCTTCAATAGTAAAATGCACATTACCTGTTTCCTCTAAAATTTTAAATACATTCATTACACTTAATGTTCTCGGCATTGTTACTACAAAGTGATTATTTACTTTTCCTTGGTAAATAATATCTACATCATACCATCTTGCTATCTGCTGCATCAATGGCTCTATGGTAGTTTCTTTAAATTTAAACATACCCTCTTTCCATGCCATTACTTCTTGTAAATCTACATTGTGGTTAACTGTTATGGGTGCATTGTTTATAGCCTCAGCTTGTTCGCCTGGTACTATTCTTACAGTAGTCCTTTCTTTACTTACTCCTACGCTACCTTCCAATAAAGTAACTTTTACAAAACCATTATCAGTATAACTATTCACATTAAAATGAGTTCCAAAAACTTCCGTGGTAGTTTCATTAGCGCTTACTAAAAATTTTCTTTTGGCATCTTTCGCTACTTCAAAATAGGCTTCGCCAGTTATTTCTACTTTTCTTTCATTGCCGGTAAATGCTACAGGATATTTTAATGTAGTTTCGCTATTGAGCCAAACCTTGGTGCCGTCTGACAGTGTAAGGCTTTGTACTTTGCTTCCTTTGGGATTATATAAAGTATTATAAGCCATCGAATCTGCTGTACCGGTATAAATAATATCGCCATTACTATTTTTTATCAACCGCACATTTCCCTGCATGGCCAATTGGCCATTATTCAAACTATCAATCGGTAGTGCCTGTCCATTACTCAAAGTAATAATTGCCTTATTGGCTTTAGGAGGTGCAATATCTTTCGAAGTAGTGGCTACAATTTCAATTGGCGCCTGGTTTTTATTAAAGAAAAAAAAGTAACTTCCTGTGCATAATAAAATTGCTACAGACGCTGCGGCCATCCACCATTGTTTGTTTAGGCGTCTTACTGGCGTTATGTTTTTTTCTTTTACTTCATTTATTTTATTTAATAATTTATCTAAGCTTTCACGGCGGGTTTGTCCCGGCAACTTAGCTGTTTCGGCTAAAGACGTTTGGAAATAAGCCGCCATTATTTCTTCTACCTCCTTATTGTTTTCAAAATCCATATCCTTAAGCCACGCAAATAATTCTTGAGCTTCGGCATCTGTAATAGTATTATCTAAATACTTTTTCAGCAATTCCACTTTTGCAAATTTGTGTTGTTCCATATCAGCAAGACACGTTAATAAAATAAATGGGCGAAGTATCTTAAAATTAAATTTTGACTACTTCCATATTGAGAAGACACGGTGACTAATAAAATGGGTGGGTGTTTGTCGAAAATAAATTTAGGCGTATTTAAGTAACAGAAGAGAGCAACTGAAAATTAAATTTCGATATATTTAATAAAGGAATTAAAATAAGCATCAGTGCTACATCGCCATGGGTTAATAAATATTGCTTAATGGCTTTTACGGCCAGCACCAAATGTTCTTTAAGTGTATTCCGTGATATGCCCATTAACGTAGCGGCCTCCTCGTAGCTCATGCCATTTGTTCTTACCAATTCAAATGCTTGTTTTTTAGCGGGCGTAAGTGTGGCAAGTGCCTGCCCCAATAAAGATTGGTATTGCTGCCACTGCAAGTTATTGATTATAGATTGGTCATTGATTCCTAGTTCGATGCGGTGCAATGTTTCCTGTAAATATTTAGTATCTACAGCAAGGCGCCTTAAATGATTGAATGCATGATTGTGCGCATACCGGTACAGGTAAGCCGAAAAGGATGATTGAATATTAATAGTGGTTCTGGTTTCCCATATTTTTAAAAAAATATCCTGAACAAAATCTTGCGCCTTGGTTGGGTTTTTGGTAAATTTTAATAAATAGTTATACAAACCATCATGGTAACGTAAGTATATAGTTGAAAAAGCAACTTGGTCATCCATAGCAAGCCTTTGTAAAAGGCTTTCATCTGTTTCTATATGATTTTTTTCTACATACATGCAGTTATTATCAAAAGCCCGGCTGCTTAGCTACCGACAAATATAATAAACATTAAATTTGGGGGAGGGAATTATTGTCAATAAAATTGTCGAAATACAAATTAGTAGAACATACAACCATTCATTTGCTTACAATAAAAGAGCGAGTAAAAACACCCTCTTCAAACTAAACTTACATGAGAAAAACAGTTTGATTTTTATTGTTACTCGCCACAACTACTGTTACTAATTATTCCTTGCCTTTTTGTTTATTGCTTTACCGATTCTATCATTCTGTTCATTTCATCAAAGAATTTTCTTTCGTTGGATTCGTTGCCCACAACCCTATACCTCACAATACCATTTTTATCAACAATAAATTTGCAGGGAATGCCTCACTTCTTTAAAATCAGCCACTATTTTTATTTGGTTAGCCTTCAGCACATGAAAGGAATATTTTTTCCCTAACTCAGGCGCCAGACCAGTGATCAGTTGTTACTAATGCTTATTATTAAATGACTTATGAATGTAGTATTTCTTTAGAAAACTGTTACTGCTCGGCATACAGAGGCAATTTTATGTTGGTATTCCTCTTCAAATATTTTAAAGAGATTTAATGGAATATTTATACCTTCTCCGTAGAGTTAGTTTTTGAGGGTTAACTAATTAACAATTTGTTTTAATTCAATAAAAGTTTTCTTCAAATTCTCTACAAATTTGAAGTTTAGGTTTGTTTAAAATTATTAATCACTAAAAATTAAACAAATGAAAAAAGTATTAGGTTTTACAGCTATTATGCTTGCATTATCTGCTGTATCCTTCAGTCAGGGAAATGAAGGTGGGCGCCAAAAAATAAATGTGCCATCAGTAGTAAAAAAAGCAAACATGGATAAATACCCTGAGTCAAAAACACAAAAAATAACATGGGAAAAAGAAAAAGGAAATTATGAAGCCAATTGGGGCGGCAAAGATGGAGAGGCCAATTCAGTACAATACACACCATCGGGAAAATTCATAGAAATTGTAAAAGCTATTTCAATAAAAGATTTGCCCCAAGGAGTTGTAGCTTATGCAAAAAGCCATTATAAAACTTCCAAATTTGGTGATGTGGGCAGAGCAACTGATGCCAATGGAACGGTTACCTATGAAGTAGAAATTCATGGTAAGGATGTCATTTTTGATGAGAACGGTAATTTTATAAAAGAAGAGAAATAAAATCTTTTCTTAATTATAAGGCATCTTGCTCTCTGAACAAGATGCCTTATTTTTTATAACTCAAGTGGTAGCAACCAGAAATCTTAAAATAGTTTTTCCTTTCTCTATGACTCTGCTACCACCTCCTCCACTTCGGGGATCATACGCTTCATCATACCTTCTATACCTGCTTTCAAAGTAATCATGGATGAAGGGCATCCGCTGCAACTTCCTTGCATTTTTAATCTCACTACGCCATCTTCATAATTTAAAAATTGTATAGCTCCGCCATCCATTTCTACAGCAGGCTTTACATAATTCTCCAATAATTCCTTAATTCTTTTTACTACATCGTCGTCGTCAGCATGTACTATATTGGTGCTTTCAGTCTTCCTAGTGGCCAGCGCTTCTTCATTTACTATCACATTCCCTTCTTCTAAGTATTCTTTCAGAAATTGTTTGATAGACGGAATTACGTCTTCCCAGTTTTGTGATTCATCTGCCTTAGTAACTGTTACAAAATTGCTGGCAATGAATACCGATCTTACAAACGGAAAGGCAAACAATTGCATTGCAAGTGGTGAAGCTCCTGCGCTTTCTTCGTTTTGAAAATCAACACTTTTGCCCGGGTAAAGTAGTTTGTTTGCTACAAACTTCATTGTTTCAGGATTGGGTGTCATTTCTGTATAAATACTAATTACCGGATTGCCAGTTTTAATCATTATTATAAACTTTTAAATCGCAAATTTACAAAATTTAAACGGCAAAAAAGGTATAGAAAGCATAAAAAATGGCTGTTTAAAAACAGCCATTTATAATTAAACCAGCACCCTATTACCAAAAAACTATTTATGATTCTGACGATGAATCTGCCTGTCTGCACGCCTGATTGGATGCTTTACTCCATCATTGCGCAGGTCTTTAGCGTCATTTTTAATATCTTTTTTATCTGAGCGTATATCTTTTGCCTCCTTTTTAGCTTCAGCCTTATCGCCATGCTTCAATTCATACTTTCTCAGGCGCTTATCATGCCTCACATCTCTTGTATCCTTCCTAAGGTCCTTCATGTCCTGCTTCTTGTCTGTTTGCGTAGTAGTGGTTGTAGGTGTTGTTGACTGTGCAAAAGCGCCAATGCTTAATAATACAGCAGCTACTGCAATAGTTAATTTTTTCATTGTTTACGGTTTTTTTTATAAAAAATTATTTTCCTTAATAAGAGGGAAATAAGTAGTGCAGGTTTAATGTACCGGTAGTAAAATGCAATTTTTACCTTTATTTGACAAAGTGAAATTGTAAGCCTTTTACCCATATTAGATACGGCAATAAACCAATAAGGATATAATTGCTAAGAGACGATTCTTAGCTTGGCATAATTGAGCATGATTTTCTTTTCACCATTGAACTCAAATTTTACAGTAGCTATTGGGTTGTGTGCCGCGCCTTCCATTTTGAGCACCTCGCCAAAGCCAAATTTTTGATGTTCTACTTTTTGGCCAGCCTGAAGGTGGCTTGTATCATCAGGTGCAAATCCGGCAGTGGGTGTGTGCTCCTGTACTTTGGCCACAGGTGGCGTACTCATATAAGCAGGCTTTTCTTTTGCTGTTGCTTGCTTTGTGGAAGTGGAAGCAGCCTGATCTCGCCTGCCATAAGTATTAAAATGATTTGCCGATTGATTATTCCGCATATTGCCTCCTGCAAAAGCCTTGTCTAATTTATCGGCAGGTAATTCATCTATAAATCTACTGGGCTCATTTTGAGTAAGGTTTCCAAAACGATATCGTGTATTCGCATACGTTAGCCACAGTTTTTGTTTGGCCCGCGTAATGGCTACATAAAAAAGCCTGCGTTCTTCTTCAAGCTCTTCTCTTGTATTGATAGCCATTGCGTTTGGAAAAAGAGTTTCCTCAAGTCCTCCTACAAAGATTACCGGAAATTCCAAGCCCTTTGCGGCATGAATAGTCATTAGTTTCACCACATCCGGGTCGTTTGTTTTTTCATCGGCATCGGTTAATAAGGTAATCTGTTGCAGATAGCTTCCAAGGCTTTTGTCCAGCAGTTCGCCGTCCTCTGTAGGTGTTTCTGTAAATTCTTTTATTGAGTTTAATAATTCCTGAACGTTTTCGTAACGGGCGAGGCCTTCTGTAGTCTTATCATTAAACAGGTCTTTTACAAGGCCTGTACTTTTGCCAATAAGCACAGCTACATCATAGGCATTCTTTTTCTCTAATTCACTTTGAAACATTTTGATCATGATCACAAAGCTGTTTATAATTTCTAAAGTATTAGCCCTGAAACCAAATCCTGAAGCCCTTTCCAGCACATTCCACATGGTAATGTTGTGCTCATTGGCAAAGAGTATTACTTTTTCGATGGTAGTTTTTCCCAGTCCGCGTACCGGATAGTTAATGATTCGTTTTAGCGATTCTTCTTCATTGGGATTTACAATAACCCGCAGGTAACAAAGAAAATCTTTAATCTCCTTTCTCTGATAAAAACTAATACCTCCATAAATTCTATAAGCAATATTCATTCTTCGCAGGCTCTCTTCATAGCTGCGGCTCTGAGCATTGGTTCTGTATAGTATTGCAAAATCAGCATTGTGAAAATGATTGCGGAGCTTTTGCTCCTGAATGGTATCTGCCACAAATTTTCCTTCGTCATTATCTGTTGCGGTTCTTACCAGTTTTATTTTTTCACCTTCGCCATTTACAGTCCATAATTTTTTAGGTATTTGCCCTTTATTATTACTGATAATTTCGTTGGCTACATTCAAAATCATTTGTGAGCTACGATAATTTTGCTCCAGCATTACTACTTTTACTTCGTCATAATCTTTTTGAAACTGAAGAATATTTTCGATAGTAGCGCCACGAAAACTATAAATGCTTTGTGCATCATCACCTACCACTGCTACGTTTTCGTGCATTGCACCCAACAGTTTTATTATTTGATATTGTGAAGTGTTCGTGTCTTGATACTCATCTATCATTATGTACCTGAACTTGCGCTGATATTTACTCAGGCTTTCAGGATGTGTAGAAAGCAATTGATAAAATTTCAAAAGCAGGTCGTCAAAATCCATTGCACCATTCTTAAAGCATCTGTTGCAATAGGACGTATAAATTTTACCGGTTAGCGGCCTGTTAGCCCGGGCATCTTCCTGCTGTAGCACATAATCATTTATATATTCATCAGGAGTAATGAGGCTGTTTTTTGCGTTTGATATCCGGTTATAAATGGTAGAAGGCTTATATTGCTTATCATCCAGGCCCATCTCTTTGATTACAGTCTTTACAACACTTTTTGCATCGTCCGTATCATAGATTGTAAAATTGCGTGGATACCCCAACTTATCAGCCTCGCCTCTGAGTATTCGCGCAAATACAGAGTGAAAAGTTCCAATGTACAGATTGCGGGCATCATTATTTCCCAAAATTACTGAAACTCGTTCCTTCATTTCTGCGGCAGCCTTATTGGTAAAAGTAAGCGCAAGTATTTGAAAGGCATCAATACCCTGCGCCATCAGGTGGGCAATGCGCGTAGTGAGCACTTTTGTTTTTCCACTACCTGCGCCCGCCACTATCATTAGTGGCCCATCTAGATGAAGCACCGCTTCCCGCTGCGAATCATTAAGTCCCTGTAAATATTCCTGCATACCGCAAATTTACAAAAATGCCATTGGGCGAGGTGGAATGGGGACAAATAAATTTGATAACTTTTGAGTACTGCATATAAAAATTAATATTCATCACTCTTCTGTATTTCCCTCTCAAAAGGAGGGGAATAAAAATTATATTCGCACACCTGATTACTAACCTCGCATTTTTTAACTAAAGATAAAATCTGATTTAAAAATTTTAATCGGCTTTTTCTCAAAAAAGAATTTTTCTTCACTGCGAAAAGTGCCTATAAAAACAAATTGAGTCAAAGAAGATGATGATACCACTATTCCGATCTATAAAATATTTTTCCACTGTAAAATATCTCAGGCAGTTAATGACTCTATTTTGCCTCTTGTGGTCAGTTAATCTTTTGGCTCAGGAAAATATTACCATGGCATCATGGAATCTTGAAAATTTTGGAAAATCAAAGAGCGATAGTGTAATCAATTTTATAGCGAACACCCTTCAAGATTTTGATGTGATAGCTATTCAGGAGGTAGTGGCGGGGTATGGTGGGGCGCAGGCTGTAGCTCGATTGAATGATGCACTTAATAGAAAGGGCAGCAAATGGGACTATAGTATTAGCGAGCCTACAAGTGGAGAAAATTCTTACAAAAGAGAGCGCTATGCTTTTTTATGGAAGCCAGCCCGCTTACAATTAATAGGAAAGCCTTGGCTGGAGAAGCAGTATGAAATAGAAATAAACAGGGAGCCCTTTTTCGCCACTTTTGCCGTAAATGGAAAACAATTCACAATTGTCAATTTTCACGCTATTACGAAGAAAATGCAGCCGGAAACAGAAATAAAATACTTTAAATTTTTACCAGCCGAATATCCTGATTTGAATTTAGTTTTTTGTGGTGATTTTAATTGCCCCCAATCTCATACTGTATTCAATCCTTTAAAAAAAATGGGGTATTCGCCCATTTTTACTGGACAGAAAACTTCTCTAAAAATGAGCTGCATTGGTACAGAATGCCTGGCTTCAGAATTTGATAATATTTTTTATCATGAAGAGAAAATCAATTTTGTAAGTTCCGGAATCATTCCTTTTTATGAAGCTTTTATCAGTGTAGAAGATGCAAGAATTGTTTCGGATCATGTTCCTATATGGTTTGAGTTTGCATTAGGTAAGTATGCAAATAATATTAACCCAAGCAGAAGTGATAACGGATATAAATAGCGATGGCTCTTTATACAGGCAGGAAACAAAGCTGCCCTGCTTTTGCGGGTTGGTAAATTTTACCCAACATCCTGATAGTGGCCTCGCCAGGAATCGAACCTGGATCTGGAGCTTCGGAAACTCTTATACTATCCATTGTACTACGAGGCCAGATTTGTTGATTTAAAATCGTGCAATATTAAATACTAATTATTAATTTGTTCTAAAGGAAAAAAAATAGTGTAGGAAAAAAGCTACTTTCCCTTACTTAGCCTTGTCCTGATACGGCTTAGGGTTTCTACCGTCATTCCAAGAAACCCGGCTACATATTTTAGCGGAATCCTGTTAATCAGATGGCCACGTGTCTTTAAAAAATATTCATATTTCAGGTCGGCGTTTGAAAGCCTGTTCAGAAAAGTGCGCTCTTCGGCATCGCAGTAATATTGTGCCAATAATATCCTGCCCAACTTATTAAACTCCACAAAATTATCGAATAGGTAGTTTAGGTTTTTCTGAGAAAATTGTAACACCTCACTGTCTTCCAGTGCTTGTACCTGCTCTTGGGTCACCTGTTCTAAAAGAAAGCTTCTAATGGCAGAAACCAGTTCGCCCTCAGCCGTAAGCCAGGTGGTTATTTCGCCTTTCCCTTCTTTAATAAAACCTCTGAAAACGCCCTTTTGTACAAAATATATCTCTTTACAAACAGTTCCCGGGCTTATTAAAATTGCTCCCTTTTCAACTTTGAGAGAGACAACATTTTTTTCTATATAGTCTAATATTTCCTTGTTTTGATTTCCAAACTGGTTAAGCAAATCGGTAACTGAAAGAATACAATTCATTATAAAATATCTTTAGGCCTTTTACCGCGCGACAGAATCAGCATGATAACAGCAAATACTATAAAGGCTAAACTGCTATATAAATTTACGTTTGCATTAAATCCTACCGTTGTTGTGGCTATTAGTGAATGTATTAAAAGTAACAATCCTATGGCAAGAAAAAAAATACCGATAACAAAACGAAGGTCGAAAAGCTTTTTCATAACTAATTTTTTTAATTTTTTAACACAAAAAGAATACTCCTCCTAAGGTTTTTAAATCAATTATTTCTTGGTGCATCATTGCCTCAATAAAAGATAATATTAAAAATAAGCGTAATCGCTAATACCAGAATACCTAACCACAATGGGTTCTTATACCATACACGATTTTCGTCTTTAATGCGCGGTGTAAGGCTGTACACCAGGCCTACCAATTGTGCATCTTCTTTTCTCTTTGTAAAAAGGCTGATGATTGCAGTAACTAAAAAGCAAACAAGAAATGATATCCAGGCAATATTAAAAGCCTGGCTGGTGCCTGAATAAAATGTATGCAGATTAGCGATCATACCGCCTTTTCCCTCAGCAGTTGTAAGGCCGTAGGTTAATGCCGCAGAACCGGTGCCGGTAAGCAAACCCCAGAATGCTCCATTGGATGTTGTCTTTTTCCAAAACATGCCAAGAAAAAATGTAGCAAATAATGGTGCATTCACAAAACTAAATACAAGCTGCAACAGATCCATAATACTATTGAAACCCCGTGCTACATAGGCAGTAATGACCGACAATAAAATACCGGCGATGGTGGTAAATTTCCCCACATACAAATAATGCTTCTCGCTTGCATTCTTTTTAATATGGCTCTGGTAAATATCAAATGTAAATACGGTATTAAACGCTGTAACATTGCCCGCCATGCCCGACATAAAGCTTGCAATAAGTGCAGTGATGCCTACGCCAAGAATACCACTGGGATATAGCTTGGACAATAGCAGAGGCAAGGTCATGTTATAATCAGTCTGGCCATTTGCATTTAGTGGCAGTTCAAAGCCGGCAAATTGTTTTTGCAATGCAAGAATAATGATGCCTGGCAAAATAACGATAAGCGGCATAAATATCTTAGGCAGCGCCGCTATGATAGGCGTGCGGCGCGCATCATTTAAGTTGTGTGATATCATGGCACGCTGCACCACTAAAAAATCGGTACACCAATATCCGAATGCTAACACGAACCCTAACCCGAAAATCATGCTAAAGGCATCTGTACCCATTGGATTGGTAGAAGCGCTACCCATCCCCTTCCATAAATGGAGCTTGGCATTATCCACATTGTGCAAAATACCCTCAAGGCCGCCCGCTTGGTGAAAGCCAATGAATACCAAAGGGGCAATGCCCAGAACTATCAAAAAGAATTGTAGCACTTCATTATACACTGCACTGGTAAGGCCACCCAGAAAAGTATAAACTAATACAATCCCCGCCGCACACCAGATAGAGAAATTAAAATCCCATCCGAGAATGGTTTGCATGAGCATAGCTAATGCATATAAAGAAATGCCTGATGAAAAAATAGTCATCACAGCAAAGGTGAGTGCATTGAAAGATCGCGTCTTCTCATCAAAGCGCAATTTCAAATACTCCGGCACACTACGCGCTTTGCTGCCATAATAAAAGGGCATCATAAAAATACCAAGAAAAACCATCGCGAAAGCCGCACCCAGCCAATAAAAGTGAGCAGTGTACCAGCCATATTTTGCCCCATTGGCAGCCATGCCTAATACTTCCTGCGCGCCCAGATTGGCCGAAATAAACGCAAGGCTCGTTATCCACAATGGGATACTTCGGTTGCTCATCAGAAAATCATTTCCTGTTTTTATTTTCTTTTTCAATAAGAAGCCGATTCCTATTACAAAAAGAAAATAAATGCCAATGATTGAATAATCAATACCACCCAGGCCTATATGCATATTGTTAGTTATTTATTTTTGGACAAAAATTTTTGGGCAATTTCATCATAATAATAAAGAAATTTATTGGCGTTACCATCTTTATTAAAAATACTTTCCCAGGTGCTTAAGGGCTCCCAAATAAATGTGCCTTTCATCTGGCTGCCCGCCATTGAAAAAGCTATTTGATTTACTTCTTTCTTAACCTGTGAATATTCTGCTACGATTACCGGCTTTTGATATTTGCGATACAATATATTTATATTCCTTTTCAGATCAACTAATGTGCCGTGCCACTTAGGATAATAAGAAAGGCCAATTACATCAAAATTTACTTGCCTGGCCTGCATATAATTTATAAAATTTTCTGACTCCTCGTTTTGCCCACCTAAGGCAAGGTGCAGCAGTGTCACTATTGCGGGGTCAATTTTCTTTACTGCCGCCATGCCGGCATTTAATAAAGTGGCTAGGTTATTTAAATGCTGCACACTTCCTTCCGGCCAGAGTATGCCATGGTTAATTTCATTTCCTGTTTGTACCATGTCTGGTAAAGTGCCTTGCGCTTTCAACTTTTCTAAAACCTCATACGTATAATCAAATACTGTTTTAGAAAGAGCGTCCATATTGAGCGTCCGCCAGGATTGTGGCTTGTATTGCTTTCCCGGGTCGGCCCATGTATCGCTGTAATGAAAATCTAGAAGGAATTTCATTCCTGCCCCCTTTATTCTTTTAGCCATCTTCAGTGTTTGCTCCAGATTACAAAAGCCCTTGCCAGGCGAATAGCCACTATCGTTATCCGGGCTAACAAATAAGCGTAAACGAATAAAATTAAACCCATGGTTTTTTAATATTTCTAATACATCTCTTTCGTTTCCTTTATCAGAGAAGCGAATACCGTTGGCCTCCAACTCAGGCAGGTAGGAAATGTCTGCGCCCAATATTTTACCCTCGAGTTTGGCAGTTGATTTTAAATGTAATTTCGAAAAAATATAAGAATCGTTTTGGGTAAGCACTGCCTGATTTGGCCGAATGGTAATAATGTCCGTACCGCCTTCCCATAGGCCCTTTGCACTTGCTTTAAATTTTATAAACCCCGGCCGAATACCTGACTGAAGAATTACTTGGCATCTTCCATGAAACGCAGCCACCTGCCATACACCATCATAAATTGTGTTGGGCATCTGCTTGTGCTTGTTTTCATTGCTTACGCTTAATATTTTTGCATCGCCTTCCAGGTGTAATTGAATTAAATTGTCCGCATTTGGCACTTCGTGCCCTTCTTTATCTATAATACTAATATCAATTACTGCAACATCCTTTCCATCCGCTAACAAGGTGGTTTTATAGGGTGTTACTACCACCTCTGCCGGCTTACCCGCCACAGTACTTGCAAAATGAAATGTATTGTTGATATCCATATTCATCTTAACTTCTTGGGGCAGAAAAGAAAAATGAATTACGCTGGTGATGAAGAAAAGAAAAAGAAAATTCTTAAATCCCATCTCATTATAAATTTAAAAATGAATCAATTGCATACAAGTCCCCTTCTCAACTTACGCTGCTTTTTATTTTGCATCCCTGCATTTTTCAAAGCTATTAAGGAATTGGTAAGTTTTAGTCAGGGAAGTTAATACTTCATAGGCTTACAAGCAACGATCGCTTTTTCAGACGATAGTACCTGCCCATAATCAACCTTACAAAACAACCTATTGAAATCCGTCTAACGCAGAAGTAGGGCGGCCATCTGTCCAAAAGGCTCCCAAGCCATAACCAGCAAAATTATTATAACATTCAGGCTCCCAATATAACACCCCCAGGCCTTTATTGCCCGATAAAGACTTTGTTTTACTCACAATATCTGCTATAAATTTTTTGCATTCCGATGAATCAGTTACGGGCATTCCTATTTCGCAAATCATAACAGGTTTGTTATACCGGCTTACCATGTCATTCATATTTGATAAGCACTGCGAGTTTAATTGCGGCCAACTTGCGGCAGAAGGATATAGCGACATACCAATCACATCCCATTTGGCGCCATTATTTTTTAGCCCGTCAAACATCCAACGAAAAAGCGAGTTATCTTCACCGTTAGATACATGCACTATCACCGAAGTAGATGGAAATACTGCTTTGGCTGCATCATAGCCTGCATTCACAAACATTGCAAAATTGGCCATATTATCTGAGGCTTTGCCTTCGGGCCACAGCATACCATTGTTAGTTTCGTTTCCTACTTGTACCCATTCTGGAAAAACATTATTCTGCTTAAGAAGCGTAAGCACGGTGGTTGTATAATCTTTTATAGAGGTTGATAGCTGTGCAACGCTTTCATTCTGCCATGTTAGAGGTTTTGTTTGCTTGCCCGGATCTGCCCAGCTATCGCTATAATGAAAATCAATTAATATCCTGAATCCTGCATTTTTTGCCCGAATAGCCTTTGCCAACAAGTCGGCAGTATTGCACCACCCATCAGTAGGGTTTACCCAAGCACGCAGGCGAATGGTATTCATGCCAAGGTCTTTTAAAATAGCAAGCAGGTCTTGCTGTACTCCACTCTTGTTATAAAATTTAATTCCCTGAGATTCCATTTGGGTAACCCAGCTTACATCGGCCCCCTTAGCAAAAATAGTTAATACCGGGGGCTCTATTATGGGGCCCGTAGTAGTGGGCTTTTTACTACAAGAGAAAAGCAACACTATCAGAAAAAGAAAGCCGGAGTTGGAGAATTTCATAGCGCAAAAAAAGTTTTTCGTTCTGGAATACACTCATATAATGCCATTCCAAAATTAGCAAAAAATATTAGCTTGATTGCGCAGTTCTGAATATCTCTCGGTCGTTTTCCCAAAAGCAGAAGATAAAAAGTCTATCTTCTTGAATGTGGCAGGCTTTGTTTAAAAAGCCCACTTAATTCCGCCGGTAAAATTAAAGCCCTTGGTAGTATATCCTCTGGTTACAAAATATTCCTGATCTGTAATATTTTGCAGATTAAAATATAGGGTAAGAGATTTGATCACATCATATTGTGCATTTAGCCCAAGCGTATAGTATCCCTTTAATTCAAAAGGCGCTGCCATATATCTCGGTTCAAATGATTTACTGGCAGTTCTAAGGTTTGCTGATACAAAAAGCTGCTTTAATGGTTGATAGCTTAGGGTAGCATTTACCACATGTTCGGGCCGCTTGTATAAATTATAAAAGCTTGTATCCTTAGGGCCACCATTGGCTGTAGTAATTTCTCCTTTTACAAAAGTATAGTTTGCAGATACCTTGATCTGGCTATTAATAGGCAATGAAAACTGTAGCTCTACACCATAATCATGTTGCTTATCGCCATTGATATAGTAGCTTGCATACGGTGGCACAGATTGGCTATAAAAAAGAAAAACATCCTTTCCGTTTCTCACAAACCCATTTATACCTGCATTTAATTTTTCAGAAAAATATTGAACACCCATTTCATAGCTGGTAGTTGTTTCTGGTTTTAATTTTTTATTCCCATATTCGGAATACAACTGATAGATAGAGGGCACCCGATACCCAGACGAAATACTTGCATAAATTTTATATTTCTTTTTTATTAGAAAAAACGGATTAAGCGAAGATGTATAATTGGTGCCGTAAATGCTGTGGTGATTCCATCGGCTGCCAACTTCCATATTAAATCCTGAATTTGACTTGATATTCACAGAGGCATAAAGACTATATTGGTCTGTCTTTGCGCTATCGGCAGCAATCTCTGAGCCACCTGGGCCAAATGCAGAAATATACTTATAAGATTGAGTGGTACTGTTGTTTCTATAATCAATACCTGAAAGAAATTCTACATTTTTACTAAGGTTAATCGAAGCATAAACTTCTGCAAAATGGGAGTTGCCGGTGTATTTTCCCCGCTGGTATTTTGCAAAACCACCCACATCTGTAGAGTCATCAATAAAACTTCGTAACACATGATCGTAGCTATATTGAAGCCTTACAAAACCGTTTGTAAGTTTGTAATCCATGTAAAAGCCTGCAACAGTATTTTTATTATGATAGGTATAATCTTTGTCATCTGTAAATGCGCCGGCATCCAAATCGGCTTTGTTGCTATTATATTTTCCAAATAAATGCAGTGTGGTTTTCTTGAAAGGGGTGAACCCTACATCACCAAAAAGGGCATCTTGGCCAAAGCCATCCTTATCAAACCCAGCAGTATGCGTGGAGTCGTAAGCAGATGAAAAACCTTTGCTCTTCGTTTTGCTATAGGAAATAAAATACGTTTGTCCCTTACCGTTAGAGCCACTAAGGCTTATCGCACCTTTGTAAGTACCATAGCTTCCCGCAGAAAGGTGCAAGGCAGCATTAAAAGGCCCCGCACTTTGTTTCTTAGTAATAATATTGATTACTCCGGCTACAGCATCTGAGCCATACAGTGTAGATTGAGCGCCTTTTAATACCTCAATACGCTCTATATTATTTAGGGCAAAATTATTAAGGTCAAATTCATTTCCTATACCCGAAGCATCATACAGCGGCATCCCATTCAATAAGATCAGCGTGTTAGCCGCTGAGGCGCCCCTGGTATAAACGGTTTGGTTAGTGCCTAAATTATTTTCTGCTCCATTGATTACAATACCCGGTAATTGGTTTAGCAATTCCGGAAGGGTTTTTCCTGAATTTCTCTTGATGTCTTCCTGTGTAATCACATTCACCACCTTTCCGGTTTCACTTTGCTTTACTGGTGTTTTAGTGGCGGTAACTATCACTTCGTTAAGTACTGTAGCCGAATCCTGTGCAGCTACAGATGTGCCTATAAGCAGGCAGATTGCCAAAAAAAATTTTTCTCTCATAAAGATCTTTTATATCCGGGAAAAATAGAGAAACATAAATGCAATAAAGCCATTTACCTCTCAGCCTTTCTCCCGAAAGCGTTGAATAATAATAAGTGGCAGGTCTTCTGGCTTAATGTTTTCTTCTGCCTTCCCATCCGCGCTATGCGAACAGTGGCATGTGTTTGAAGATACCTTACTTTAATAAAATAAGGCCATTTTACAGCTACGGGGATAGCTCCGGATTTTAACCGGATTCCCATTTTAATCCTTCCCTGAAAGATATCAGGGTCAGAACCAATTATGCTGCAAATGTAATATTGATTGTTCCAGATAATAAAATTTTTTTTCTCAACACCTGATTTTTCTCAGGCAATTTGAAGACCATTCATTCGGATTCAACTATTTAAGCAAACAACATTTTTAAAAAATCTGGCAAGAATAATATTTACAGAGATTTCTCTATACTAATGAATAATCCTTTTTATCTTTCAGCAATGAAACCTGCAAGGCAATTAACGCTATTTGATGTTAGCATCCTTGTTATCAGCTTTGTAATTGGCATGGGCATATTTCGTACTCCTGCTAATGTAGCGGCCGCGGTTCCTACTCCTTTTATTTTTTATGCAGCATGGATTGTTGGCGGCCTGATTGCATTCTGTGGTGCACTTACCTTTGCTGAAATTGGCAGCAGGTTGCCGGCAACGGGCGGGTATTACAAAATCTTTTCTTATGCCTATCATCCTTCAATAGCCTTTGCAGTCAATTGTATCATTCTTGTATCCAATGCTGCATCCTTAGCCGCTGTAGCCATTGTAGGCGGAGAATACATTACCGGAATACTGATCCCTCAAACAAAAAATATTCAGTGGATGGCTGTAGTAGCCAACACACATTATATTCAGACAATTCAAATTGTTATTGCTATTGTAGCCGTTCTGCTTTTTTATGGAGTAAACCTTCTGGGGTTGAAAATGAGCGCCCGTACACAAAACGTACTCACCATTATTAAAGTAAGTATGGTGGTATTACTTATACTTCCGCTTTTTCTTACTACAACTATTGCGTCCGAAACACCTCAGATTACCTCTACTTTAAAGCCTGCACTTATGGAGTATATTAAGGCTTTTGGTATAGGATTAGTGGCCGTAAGCTTTACCTATGGCGGCTATCAGCAAACGATCAATTTCGGAGAAGAAGTTCGAAACCCTAAAAAAACGGTACCCCGGGCGATTTTTACAGGCATGACGGTCATCGTTGTTCTTTACCTTCTGATCAATTATGCTTATGTAAAAGTTATTGGTTTCAATGAATTAAAATCGGCTAAAAATATTGCAGCCATAATGGCTTCAAAGGTGTTTGGAGAAAATGCAGAAAGAGTGTTATCCGTTTTATTATTCTTTAGTGTATTGGCCTATGTAAATGTATTACTCATGAGTAACCCTCGCGTAATGGCTGCCATGGCTGAAGATAAAATATTACCTCCCTCGTTTAAGAAAAGAAATGAAAGCACCGGTGTATTGGTCACCTCTCTTTCGGTATTTTCCGCTATCTGTATCCTCATTATTTTTTGGGCAAAAGAATTTGATGCCATCCTTAGTTTTACTATTTTTTTAGATTGTTTTGGGATGGCGTTATCTGCCGGCAGTATTTTTATCATCAGAAAAAAAACTGCCTATCTGGATGGGTCAGGCATATATAAAATGAAAGCATACCCTCTTCTTCCATTGATATTTATTGCTGCATATACTTTTGTGGCTGTTAGTATTTTTGTAACCAATACAGCAATATCGCTAATTGCACTTGCTGTATTAGCAGCCTTTATGATTATATATTTTATTGCTTATGCAATTAATAAGAAAAAAAATAAATTCTAATGAATGACAAAGAAATATCAGAAATCATAAATGAATTAGGCGAGCAACGCGAACAGTATTTTAATTCTGTAGCGCCGCCAATTATACAGACAAGCAATTTTTCATTCAAAACAGTAAATGATCTGCGTAATGCATTTGAAGATGAATCTAAAAATTTTATTTACAGCCGCGCTAAAAATCCAACGCTAAACATTCTTTCAGAGAAGCTGGCCGCACTCGATGGCGCCGAAGATTGTCTGGTAGTGAATAGCGGCGCAGGCGCTATCTTTATTTCCGTTTTGGCAAATGTAAAAAGCGGAGATCATATAATTTCTGTAGCACAACCATATTCTTGGACACAGAAAATGTTTGATACTGTTTTCCCCAGATTTAATATTTCTGTTTCGTATGTTGATGGCCGTGATGCTAATAATTTTAAAGATGCCATTCGGGATAATACTACACTTATCTATTTGGAATCGCCCAATAGCTGGAGTTTTGCAATACAGGATCTTCATTCAATAGCAACACTCGCAAAGTCAAAAAATATTATCACTGTGTGCGACAACAGTTATTGTACCCCCTTATATCAACAACCTATTGCGCTGGGTATAGATATTTCTGTACAGAGTGCCACAAAATATATTTGTGGCCATAGCGATGTGGTAGCAGGCGTTATTTGCGGAAGCAATGAGATGATCTCAAAAATATTTAAGAGTGAATATATGAATCTGGGCATAGGCACTACTCCCTTTAATGCGTGGTTGCTCTTGCGGGGACTACGAACCCTATCTGTAAGGATGGATCGCGTATCTGCAAACACAAAAAAAATAATTGAATTTTTAAAAAATAATGAACAGGTAGAAAAAATACTTTATCCCCTCATGCCCGAATTTGACCAATATGAGCTTGCCAAAAAGCAAATGAAAGATGCCGGAGGATTATTCTCTTTTATCATAAAGGCTCAGAGCGCATTAGAAATTGAAAATTTCTGCAACAGCCTTCGGCACATTCTGATGGCAGTAAGCTGGGGAGGGTACGAATCTTTGATTATACCGGGTATTGCCTCCATTCCGGCAGCAGCGTTTGATGCCTCAAATGAAGACCATAGAAGAATAAGAATTTATATAGGCCTTGAAGATGCTGATTATATAATTGACGATCTCAACCGCGGTTTTAATTCAATGAAAATTTAACACTTATTTTTCCTGATTGAATCTCATTTTGCATGCAGGTTACCACTTATCAAAGTCAAGAGTTGCAGTATTTTCAAATCATTATTTTTGCCGCATGTTTTTCAAAAAATTATTAATAATTCCTCTGGTTCTAATAAGCTCCGGAGCCTATTGTCAGGAAAAATGGAGCCTGCAAAGATGTGTGCAATATGCTATGGATAATAATATTTCTATAAAGCAAAGTACCCTTCAGGGCGATCTAAGCACTATTACCTATAAGCAAAGCAAGCTTTCGCAAATACCCACTGCTAATTTTAGTAATAGTGATGGGTACCGTTTTGGTAAATCACAAAACCCATCCACCGGGGTATTAGAAAATCAAAACTACTTTACCATAGGTTTTAATCTTCAAACAAGTGTGGAGATCTTCAACTGGTTTGCTAAAAAGAATACCATTCTTGCCAATGAGTGGTCTGTACAGGCGGCCAGAGCAGGGACCGAAAAATTAAAAGATGATATTGCACTTTTGGTAGCCAACTCATATCTACAGGTATTATTGGCAAGAGAGCAACAGAAAATTGCTGACATACAGGTAAAACAATCCATCACTCAATTAGGCCTTGTACGCAAGCAGGTAGATGCCGGCGCCCTGCCAGAGCTTAATGCCGTAGAATTAGAAGCGCAGTTAGCCAATGACAGCGCAAATTTAATATCAGCAACAGGCAATGTGGCACAATCAAAATTTGTATTGCAACAGAATATGAATATGGATCCTGCCAATGAATTTGAAATAGAGGAGCCGCCGGTTGACAAAATCCCTATTGAACCAATTGGCGCACTACAGCCACCCGATGTGTACGCCCTTGCTCTGGCAAATTTGCCACAGCAGCGCATGAATGATTTTAATATGAAGGCCGCTCAGAAAAATTCACTTGTTGCCAAGGCGGCATTGAATCCGACCATTTCGGCATTTGGCGGCCTCAGTACCAACTATGGATATTTCAGAACGCCCAATTATGAGCAGGTATTGAAAGGATATGCACCCAGCGGGCTTGTTGTAAGCGATGGCTCGGGTGGTTTTTTAGACGTACAGCGGCCGCTATTTACCAACGGTGGTAAAAAAGGGTACATCACCAGCGATCCGCTGGGTACTCAATTCAGCAATAATTTTGGCCAGTCTGTTGGGATTTCTATTTCTGTACCCATCTTTAATGGCTGGCAAGGAAAAGCAAATTATGAGCGATCAAAAATTAATATCAGAACTCTTGAATATCAAAAGGTACTTGACAATCAAACATTGAAACAAAATATTTATCAGGCCTATAATGCAGCCATGGTAGCTTTGGAAAAATTTACTTCTTCGAAAAAGGCTGTTGAGTCTGCGCAACAGAGTTATGATTTTGCCACCAAAAGATACAATGTAGGGATGTTAGGAACCCTCGAACTGGTAACCAATCAAAATAATTTGTTTAGGGCAAAATTGCAATATGTTTCTAACCAATTTGATTATGTATTTAAAATGAAAGTGTTGGAGTTTTATAAAGGCCAAGGCATAAAGCTGTAGCCTTTTGTAAAGAAAAATGTATAATAAAAATCTATGAACAAAAATTTAAAATGGGCCATACTTGGGCTGGTGGTACTTATCGTACTTTTAGTCATTCTTAAAAAAACAGGGGTAATCGGAAAAGAAGAGGGCACCAAAGTAACTGCCGAAAAAGCTGCACAAAGAACCATTGTGGAGACAGTGAATGCAAGTGGTAAAGTATATCCTGAGGTAGAAGTAAAACTCAGCCCTGATATTTCCGGGGAGATTGTAGAGCTGGATGTAGAAGAAGGCGACAGTGTAAAAAAGGGCCAAGTGCTCGCACGTATATATGGCGACATATACGCCACCCAAAGAGACCAGGCGGCAGCAATAGTAAACCAGCAAGAGGCTCAAGTAGCCAATGCTACAGCCTCACTTAATGCCTTGCAGGCTCAATTAGACCAGGCTAAGAAAACCTATGACATGCAAAAACAACTGTATGATCAAAAAGTAATTTCCAGAAGTGAATTCAATACAGCGGATGCTGCATATAAAACTGCACTGGCTAATTTGAACGCAGCAAAGCAAGGAATCAGAGGCAGCCAGGCAAGTGTGCAGAGCGCCCGGGCCGGATTAGAAAAAGCCAACAAAGATATTAGCCGTGCTACACTTGAGGCGCCTATGAGCGGGGTAGTGTCCTTATTGAATGTAAAAAAGGGAGAAAGGGTAGTGGGAAGTTCTATGATGGCAGGTACCGAAATGATGCGTATAGCAGATATGAGTAAAATAGAAGTGCGGGTAGATGTAGGCGAGAATGATATACCTAAGGTTCATTTAGGCGATAGCGCCCTGATAGAAGTAGATGCATTTAATAATCGAAAATTTAAAGGTGTAGTAACACAAATAGCCAGCAGCAATAATGGAGCAGCTTCTCAAACGAGCCTTTCTAATACTACTACAGATGTTACAAATTATAAAGTTTACATCCGCATAGATCCCAGTACCTACAAGGATTTGATTGACCCTACAAAAAAGAAGAACTTTCCCTTCCGACCGGGCATGAGTGCGAGTGCAGATATTCAAACAAGAACCCATACCAACGTATTGTCTATTCCTATAAACGCCGTTACTACCAGAGATAAATCTGATTCTAATAACATCAAAAAATCTACTGTAGATAATATTTCGATGGAAAATACCGGTAATATGGATGATCAGATTGAAGAGGTAGTCTTCATTGTATTAGCAGATGGTACCGTAAAAAAACAAGTAGTAAAAACAGGGATTCAGGATATTAATTACATTGAGGTACTCAGCGGATTAAAAGATGGAGATACCGTGGTAACGGGCCCTTACGATGTGATTTCTAAAACTTTAAAAAATAAAGATAAGGTGAAAGTGGTACCCAAGTCAGAACTATTCACCGGAAAAAAGCAATAATATTTTATCATCCAAATATTGTTGCAGCAGCTACTAATTTTTCAGGAGTACCTACATCTATAAATTGACCGCCGGTGTGGTCATAACTAAATATTTTTTCATTTTCCGAAAGAGCAAGATACACGTCTATTAAAGAGAAGCGGCCTCTTTGGGTGATTAATGGAAAGATGTGCGGAGAAAGGATTTGTATGCCACTAAATGCTTTGGGGTAAAGCTGTTCAGAAGTTCGGCTCAAAATTTTTTCTCTAATTTTAATATTTTCCCAACCACATAGTTGCTTATTGCTGTTAAATAATAAATATCGCGATGTGGTACGCTCGCTCACGGCCAGAGTAGCGAGGCATTCCGAAGCCTTATGCTGATCTATCATCTTTGTAAGGTTTAAATCTGTGAGCACATCTACATTCATAAGAATAAATGGCCTGGCCTCATCTTCAAAAAACCATTTTGCTTTGAATAAGCCGCCCCCGGTTTCCAAAATCTCTGCGCGCTCATCTGATATAAAAATATTGCTTCCAAATCCATTATTATCCGCTATTTTTTGTATGATCTGATCTGCAAAATGATGTACGTTTACAATTATTTCTTCTGCTCCAAAAGATTGAAGGTATTCTATGTTTCTTTGTAAAATAGTTTTGCCATTAACTACGGCAAGTGCCTTGGGGTGGCTGTCAGTAAAGGGTTTGAGCCTGGTACCCAACCCGGCTGCCAATATCATTGCTTTCATTAGTAACCATTTTTTTTAAAGCCCTCTTGATTCCTGAAAATTTTGTTCCAAGTGATTTATCTGAATTTTTACTTTGTATTTATTTCGAAGATACCTGGCAGTAGCATCTGCGGCATACACGCTTCTATGCTGGCCACCTGTACATCCAAAATTAATTGATAGTGTATCGAAGCTTCTTTTAATATAATCCTCTACACTTATATCCAAAATATTGTAAACGCCATTTAAAAAATCCGGCATTTTTGTTTGCTGTTCTAAAAAATCCATTACCGGTTTATCGCGGCCAGTAAGGGTTTTAAATTCCGGCAGGCGGCCCGGGTTGTGTATGCCTCGGCAATCAAATACAAATCCGCCGCCATGATTATTTTGAGAAGCAGGGTACCCTCTCTTTAAAAAAGAAAAACTATTGATGGTAATCAAAAGCGGTGTTTCGCTGGTAGCCTGCACCGGGTTGAACCGGTTGATAATTTCTGGTGTTACGATCAGGTTTAGCAGGCGTTCAAATTCTGTGAGAGAAATACCCATATTCTTATTTGCAAGAAACCATTTCAGGTTTGTAAGCGTAAGCGGTATGCTGGTAAGAAACTGGCTTTTTCTTTCAAAAAGCCCTCGAAAGCCATAGGCGCCCAATACCTGCATGATACGAATGAGTACATAGCCGTTGTACTGATTTACAAATTGATTCCGGTCTATTTTCTTTCCCAATATTTCTTCCACACAATCCATATAATACTCCAGCAAAGAATTTTTCCATTCTTCTGAAAGCTGCGCCCTTGCCTGCCATAAAAGAGATGCCACATCATATTGCAACGCCCCCTTCATACCACCTTGATAATCTATAAAATGCACTTCATCATTTTCTACACAAATATTTCGGCTCTGAAAATCCCTGAACATAAAATATTTGTAGGGCACATGGGTAAGGTATTGGCTTAGTACATCAAAGTCTTCAATCAATTGCTCCTTATCATAAGGAATTTTTAGCGTATCCAGAAAATAGTATTTAAAATACAATAAGTCGCTTAGAATGGCCTGCTTGCCAAACTCTTTAGAAGTAAGGCAGACCTTATAGTCAATTACTTCATCACCTTTTATTTGAAGTCTGGCAAGGTTTTTCAGGCTCTTTTTAAACAAGTTGAATACATATTCATGTTCACCTCTGGCCTCCAGTTCATTCAATAGCGATGCCTTTCCAAAGTCCTCCTGAATATACATTTTCCCATCAGGGTGGATAAAATAAATATGTGGAACCGGGCAATCAATAACCTTTAAATGCTTAGTAAAATTTAAAAAGGTTTCATTCTCCTTAATATTTTCATTATAAGTGATAATGTAAGATTGCGCAGCCGTTTTTACCCTAAAATAAATGCGATCTCCGCCAGAGCGTGGAAGCTGCTCCCACGATTCTACTGCATCGCTTGTATATGATCTAAAAAAATCTAGGATGGTTTCGGCAACTGAAGTCATGAATATTGTTTGGTGGTAAAAATAATGGTTTTTACTGCGAGGCAAATTGCAAATTTCAAAAAACTTATTGTGCGTATTTGTGCAGAATACTACGGAATAAAAATTATAAAGAATAAAGTGCATTCTATGCTGCCAAAGATGGCTCTACAAAAAGTAGCACCAACCGCTTTAGAATGTATAACAAATAAGGGAAGCGGAAAATTGATGCTTATATCCTTTAATTTTTTTTTACCCAAAATAAAAAAACGAACTACGCTATAGCTCCTACTATAGCTTGATTACACTACAAAAACTAAATACATGATAGCGGTATTTGTAGCCGGTTCGTGGCACACGAACCGGGGCCGGAGAAGGCCAAGCTAAATGCATCACCTCATTCTTGCAACAACCGAGTACTATGCAAACGCAAGCACCAATCCACAAACCAACTCTGCAAAACACAACCTGACAATGTATCGTCATTGCGAGGTTCGAAGCAAACTCAACCCCATCAAAAGATTGCTTCGTGCCTCGCAATGACGTAAACCCCCACTAACGCAGGTATCTGACCTGTGAATGCACCTTATTAATGCCGATTAAAATCAACAACAGCAGAAATGGCACAAGAAGCCCAAGCTAAAAGCATCGCCTCATTGCGCCAACAGAAGGTGATACGATTAAAATAACTCACGGCCGTTTTGATAAAAAACTTTAAAACCCTTCTGTAGCAGAGATTCATAACTGTCGGCAATCATCATTAAGGGGCATGTTGGTTCGTCCTATTTTCTGTTTAATATTTCAAAAAAGTTTGCCTTGTTTATAAAGCTCACCTACTTGTTAATAAATTCAAAAAACCACTTTTAATACGAATCATGTCGTATATCTTTGTTGCAACAAAATGACAAACCATTTTATTACCAAAATGAAACCAGCCAGATACCCTATGAAAAAAATATTGGGAGCCGCCATACTAATATTATTTGCACAAATAATTTTTGCTCAAGGCACCATTACCGGCAAGTTGATAGACAGCAGCAGCCATAAGCCTCTGTATCTTTCTACTATTGCGGTGTATAAATCTACCGATACCAGCATTATCACTTATAGGCTATCTGACGGCAGTGGCGAGTTTAAGCTACATGGCCTGCCCATCAATACTCCATTGCGGGCTGTAATTACTTACTCAGGGTACGAGGTAGTGCGCAAAGAATTTGTGCTTACTAAAGATAGCAGCAATATTAATTTTGACACCATACAGATGATTACCAACTCTACCTCGCTAGATGAGGTGCTGGTAGTGGCCGAGCGCCCGCCCATGACGATAAGAAAAGACACGATTGAATTTAATGCAGCCTCCTTTAAAACGCTGCCTAATGCACTGGTAGAAGACCTGCTAAAAAAACTGCCCGGTGTACAGGTAGATAAAAATGGCAACATTACTGTAAATGGTAAAGCGGTAAATAGGATACTAGTAGATGGTAAAACATTTTTTGGCGACGACCCCAAAATGGCTACGCGCAACCTGCCATCGAACGTAATAGATAAAATACAAGTGACCGACGATAAAGAAGAGATGCTGAGAAATGGAGACGACAACACTAATAATATAGGCAAAGTAATCAACCTTACTTTTAAAAAAGGAGTGAAGAAAGGCGTATTTGGTAAGGCCTATGCCGGTGGGGGATCCAATGGCCGGTATGAAGGAGGCGCAATAGCCAATACCTTTAGAGATACGCTACAGGTAAGCCTGCTGGGATATACCAACAACCTGAATAAGCCGGGCTTTGGCTTTTCAGAATTAATGCAAACCGGTGGTATGCAGCGCAGTGGCGATGTAGGGGGCAGCCGAAGTATAAGCATCTGGAACAACTCTAGCGGTGGCAGCGGCATTAAAATAAACGACATTAATTTTGGTGGCATTACAGAGTATGGCGGCATTAGCACTAGCTCGGGCTTAGGAATAAATATAAACCATTCGCCCAGTGCCAAACAATCCATATTTGGCCAATACTTTTATGGCAATGTAAAAGTAAATGCAGACCAGGAAGGCTACACAGAATATAACAACGCAGATACCTTACTGCGCAGAACCCTTACCCAGAAAAATAAAGTGCTTATAAATGCACACAATTTTGGTGTGGGCGCCAAGCTAAAGCCAGATTCTGTAACAAACATTTTGATAGGAGTAAATTATATGACCGGCAAAACCGTGAATGGAAACGAAACATTTGCTAACAGTGTGCATTCCTTTTACGGGCCAGTAAGCAATGGCGCAGTAGATATCAATAAAGATAATATAAGTAAAAACTACAGTCACAATATTAGTTTCAACAGGCTTTCGAAAACTAAAAAAGGAAGAAGATTTACTATTAATCACAACCTTAGCTGGAAATCGCGCAGCAATCAAACCCTTACTAATTCACTAATATATTATCAATACCCCACAGCAATAGATAGTGCTTTTAATCAATTGCGCAATGAAGATATACCCACACTCAACGCCGGCATTTCGGGCAATTACAGCGAGCCATTAGCCAAAAATTTATCGGTGCGGGTAGATGCTAAATATAATTACGAACATTTGAAAAATGCCATAGCCACCTTCGATATAAACAATGGAAGCCACTCTAAAAACAATACTTTGAGCAATGTATTTAACAGGAGCAGCAATACCCTATCTACCTCGGCCGGCCTGGAATACCGGTACAAAAAATTAACCGTAACACCGCGGCTGCGCTATCAATGGCAGCATTTTGAAAATGACCTTGCATCACTAAACAGCCCCATCTCACAAAAACTCAATACCTTTTTGCCAGAGCTAAGCATAGTGTATGACAAGTTGGAATTTAATTATGAAAAAAGGATAATATTGCCCGATTACCAATATCTGATTCCCGTATTTGATAACACCAATCCATACACGATAAATAATGGCAACCCTAACCTGCTACCCGCTGTAGCACAAAGTGTACAATTAAACATTAATGGCTATAATGCTAAAAGCAGTTTGAACCTGTGGGGCTGGGCCAGCGCCGGCATAATTGATAATGATGTGATACAAAACATTACACTGCTGCCCAATGGCACCCAAATCATTCAGCCAATTAATGCACAGCGTGGCAAAAATATTTCGGGCAATGCCGGAGTGAATAAACAAAATAAGTTTTCCCACAATTTTACGCTATCAAGCAATATTGGGTTCTATTATCAATATAAAAACAACTATTACAGTTATAATGATGAGCTAAGCCAGCAATTTAATAACTACCTAAGCCTTTGGAGTGGTATAGGGCTTAACTGGCACGATGTATTTGAGTGGAACAACGATTTCAATTTCTCTTATCAGAATTTAAAAAATTCCAATACAGCTATTTTTAAATCATACCATTCTATTTCGTACGAAATAAAGTCGGAGCAGATATTGCGGTGGCCTAAGCATGTAATATTTGAGAACAACATTGCTTATGTAAAAAATAATTCTTTTGTAGTAGGGCCGCAAAGAGATTATGTACTATGGAATGCTGCTGTTAATTTTACCATGTTCAAAAACGAAGCCGGAGTATTACGGTTAGGCGTGTACGATATTTTGAAAAAGATCAATGACATATCTGTAACCATGGATCAGAATCGGCTTATGTACAACAAAACAAATGTATTAGGCAATTACTACATGGCCACATTTACCTACAACCTTAGGCCCTCCGGCACTAAAAAGAAAGTGGGCGGCCAATCATTGTTTTTGTTTTAGGGAAAAAAGCATGGGTAATACCTGTCAGGTTTTTATAGTTGGATTTAAATCGGTGTGGTTTCAGATAAAATTTTCAATCGGTATAGTACCATTTATTATTTTGACATTGCCACTTCGCATTTTTGAGGAAATAAAGGTGGTAACCTTGTAGTTACTCACACGCTTTACCCTGAGGCCCCGCCTTACTATTACTACGGATGAAATTATATAACCTCAAACTATTAGATTGATAGTATTGCAAGGCTCTATAAATTAACAGTCCACAGCATTTCATTTATTCAAAATGATCGTTTAGCAAAAAAAACTGAAAGCCAATTTTAATGCTACCTACTAAAACATCAAAGGCTCGGGAGATACGATTCAAATTTCGGATGGGCACTTTGAATTGAATGATTGGCATAAATAGTTAACCCTCAAAATCTCAGAAAGCATTTATTGTATAGGGTTTATACACAAAAGTGCATATTACTTATTGCAAGCTATTTGTAAAATAGCTAAAAAACTTGCAAATTTATATATGCTAAAACCCACCATTAGATCACCGCAGTTGGGGATGTTTGGTTCTCTTGCTGATCAGTTAGATCAAAAACATCCTCTTTTCCTATTATCAAATAACATAAATTGGGCAGTTTTTGAAGATGCGTTCAAAGTGCACTACAGCACCAATATGGGTGCTCCTTCCAAGCCCATTCGTTTGATGGTCTCTCTTCTGATTTTAAAATATTTACGCAATCTTAGTGATGAAAATGTTGTAGAACAATGGTCAGAAAATTGTTATTACCAATACCTGAGTGGGATGCAAATTTTTACTCCCTCAATACCCTGTGTTCCTACGGAACTGGTTGCTTTTCGTCAGAGAATTGGAGAGCCCGGTGCCGAACTTATTTTAAAAGAAAGTATCAGGATTAATAGAAAAAGAGACGATGATAATTTTGGCAATGCAGTAAGTCTGGACAGTACCGTACAGGAGAAAAACATTACCTATCCTACAGATGATAAAAGCTATAAAAAGATAATAAAAAAGTGTTGGAAAATAGCGGATGAAGAGGGGATTGATTTACGGCAATCTTATACCAGGACAGTGAAATTTTTAAGTTTTAAGCAGCGGTTTAAAAAGCATAAAAATGGCGCAAAGGAAGCCAG
>JAFDXH010000209.1 GCA_018268075.1 Bacteroidota bacterium
CAATGGAAGATTTTAGCTTCGGAAGTTTCAGGTTGATGAAGTATATGCAGATGAAGAAATTTACAACGTATGCTTTCCTCACCGGCGCTCATTCCAAATGGTATTGGCTTACTGATATTTACAGGAATAATTGCGATGTATTTTACGAATCGAACACCAATCTCTCGCCAGAGGATGACGACTTTCTTACATTAAAAAAATTTAATACTACCAAACTTGCCGACCCATTTTTTGTATATATGCACTTATTGTCCACACATATCCTGGGAAAGAAAGATAATCAATTCAAAAAATTCTTACCCGATAAAATCGGCATAGGCGTTGATAAAAAAACAGCACTTACCAACAATTATGATAACGGGATTTTACAGGCAGATTATTTAGTAAGAGAAGTTTTTAAAAAACTTGAAAGCACCGGCCAACTAAAAAACACAACAATCTTTGTGATGGCAGATCATGGAGAACTTTTGGGGGAAGATGGCAGATGGGGCCACAATGAAAGTGTGCAACCTTATCTCCAAAGTATTCCGTTATTGATTTATGATCAGGATACAAGTTGGTATCAAAATAGATTTAGTGCAACACTTCTGGACGTTTCACCAACTATTGCTGACAGAATGGGCTATTCAATACCGGATTGCTGGACAGGTAGATCATTGCATCAAAAGCTGAAAGATTACAAGATTTTACTCAGTGGAGTAATGCCCTGCGACTTTCCTTTCGGTACTATTTACAATAAAGATTCTGCTATTTGGATGGAAATGGATGATAAGAACCATGCAGTACAGCGGAAATTTAATTTAAGCAAGGAGGATGGTGTGTGGCATGAGGTGCAGTTGGGAAGTAAATAAAAAATTGTTGTATTGTTATATTGTTGGATGGTTGTATTGTTAGAATGTTATATTGTTAGATGGTTAGATGGTTGCCGATGCTGGGTCTCAGCCAAGGCTCTCGAATAGGACTCGGCGATTAATCTTATAAACGCCGAGTACGTGCTGCAGTCTCGGCTGAAACTTAGAATAAATACCTATTGTCCTGAGTTGCAAAACTCAGGACAGCAATCTGAAATTTTTTTAAACCATTCTACGAATTGAAAAGGCAAAAATCAGTAACGCTCAGGCTACAGGTCTGGCTTTGCACAATCCTGTGCTACAAGACCTGCGCCAGAGTAGGAGCAAAGCTATACAGCAATTCAACACAAAAACACTTCTTCAACTTCCTTCACTCAAATTCAAAAAAATAAATTCATTTTATAATTGATTTACCTTCGTGCTAATGGATAAAAGCATTTATGATTTGATCATTATTGGTGGCGGTCCGATTGGGTTAGCTTGTGGAATAGAAGCCAAAAAAGCGGGGTTGAAATATTGTATTTTAGAAAAGGGCGCATTGGTTAATTCGATATTTCATTACCCTGTAAATATGACCTTCTTTAGCACCAGTGAGAAATTGGAAATAGGCGGAGTACCATTTGTAAGCAATAATGTAAAGCCTTTAAGAAATGAGGCGTTAGAATATTATCGCCGTATCGTCACCACCTTCTACCTGAATATTCACCTGTTTGAAAAAGTGGTAGGGATAAAAAAGATTCAGGATATATTCGAAATAAGCACTACTAAAAAAAAATATTTATCAAGCAATATTGTACTGGCTACCGGATTTTATGACTTTCCTTATTTGCTAAATGTAAAAGGTGAAGAACTCTCTAAAGTAAAGCATTACTATGATAACCCACATTTTTATGCTTTTCAAAAGGTAGTGGTAGTAGGCGCTGCCAATAGTGCGGTGGATGCTGCATTGGAGACATGGCGAAAAGGTGCTACTGTAACTATGGTAGTACGTGGTGAAAAAATTAGCGATCGTGTAAAATATTGGGTAAGGCCTGATATTGAGAACCGCATTGCCGAAGGGGCTATTAAAGTTTATTTTCATTCAGATATAAAAGAAATACGAGAACATGAAGTGGACATTCAAACAGAAAATGGAATAGTAACTATTGAAAATGATTGGGTCTTAGCCATGACAGGTTATCAACCCAATATTGATTTTTTAAAGAACCTCGGAATTGAATTATCTAATGATCATGTATATAAACCAACCTATAATGAGGAATCGCATGAAACTAATGTACCGGGCATATACCTTGCCGGAGTGGTTTGTGGCGGTATGAATACACACAGGCTTTTTATTGAAAACAGCCGTGAACAGGCGCCCAAGATCATTGAGGATATTGCCAAAAAAATATCTACAAATTAGGATCCTAATTCAATTTTTCTTTAATGCGGCGCATTACATTTTTGTACTTACGCTCATTAATGACATAGGTAAAATGTGTAGATAAAAAGCCTGATAAAATGGAAGCAGCAATAATAATATAAATTAATTGCGGCCCACCAGTTTCCCAAAGATTGGTGAATAATTTAGTAAGAAAAAAAATACACAAAAAAGAAACTACTCCCCAGGCTATGGTAAACAATAAATAAAATTTCCACCGAGGCCCGCTCTTTTGTTCTGTCCAATTATCTATAAAGTGCCTTTCTGAATTTGTAATCATAGGTTTATGTTTTTTATTCCTCCATCATATCTAATATAGCCCTTATAATATCTTCTCTGTTGGGCTTGCTAAAATAATCTCCATCGCTACCGTAGGAAGGTCTGTGTGCTTTACCGGTTAATGTTCTTGGCGAAACGTCCAGCCACCGGTAGCCACCTTGTTTCTCCAGTACCTCGTTGAACATATAAGCACTAGCGCCACCTGGCACATCCTCATCTATGAAAATAATACGGTTTGTTTTTTTAAGAGATTCTAGGATTTTAAAATTGATATCAAAAGGCAGTAATGTTTGTACATCTATTATTTCACATTGTATATGCCTGCTTTCCAGAAATTCTGCAGCCTCTTGTATGATTCTTAAAATACTTCCATAAGAAACAACGGTTACATCATTTCCCTCCCGTATTATTTCAGGCATACCAAGAGGTACTCGAAACTCAAGAAGATTTGTAGGCAATTTTTCCTTTAGCCTGTAGCCATTTAAGCATTCGATTACTATAGCCGGGTCGTTTGAAGCGAGTAGTGTATTATACATACCTACGGCTTGTGTCATATTTCTGGGCACACATACATACATACCGCGAAGAGCATTGATGATCATACCCAGGGGGGAGCCGCTGTGCCAAATCCCCTCTAACCGATGGCCTCTGGTACGCACTATTAATGGTACACTCTGCTGCCCGTTAGAACGAAAATGTGTTGTACATACATCATCGCTCAAAGGCTGAAGGCCAAATAATAAATAATCCAGGTATTGTATTTCTGCTATGGGCCGCAGGCCGCGAAGTGCCAGCCCAATCCCCTGCCCCATAATGGTAAGCTCTCTTATTCCCGTATCGAATATTCTCTCCTTCCCAAATTTTTCCTGCAAGCCATTAAATCCTTGGTTTACATCTCCTATTTGACCAAGGTCTTCGCCAAAAGCCAATACTTTTTCATTCGACTCAAATAATTTTGTGAAATAAGCATTCAATACTTCAAAACCATTTATTTCAATACTTTCATTTGAATACTGAACAGCTTCTCCCTGAATTTCTAATGCAGATTTTGGACCTTCATTGTATAAATAACTATCGTAAACAGCTTTATTTTGCTGTACCAGTTGATCATAATAATCCTGTACTTCCTGAAGTTCCTTGCCCGTACTGTTAAAAAGAACCGAAGCCAGCGACTTCATGATATCCTTACGAAGAGGTTCACGTAATTTTTTTAATCCGGCAATTACAGGTTGAATTTTGGAATTATGTTGACTTTTTGATGCATAGCTTTCCAATAGATTCACGGCCTTATTTACCTCTGCAATTATCGGTTGCAAATACTTTTGCCAAGCCTTTTGTTTACACTCTTTTACATATTTTTTCGCCTTGAGTTCCATCTCTTCAAGCTCCTGCTCTTCTGCCAGTCCATTAGATGTAATCCATAGTCGCATTTGGTTTTTGCCATCCCATTCCCTTTCCCAAGCTATCCGTTCGGTACTTTTATACCGCTCATGGCTGCCCGATGTAGAATGGCCTTGTGGCTGGGTGAGTTCTTCAATATGAAAAAGTGCCGGTACATGAGTTTGACGGATATTTTCAATAGCACTTTCCATTACTTCACACATTCCTGCATAGTCCCAGCCTTTTAATTTGTATATATTAATGCCATTTGTTCCCTCCAATTGCTGTAGCCCACTAAGCGCTTCCGATATGGATGACTTTGTAGTTTGATATTTTTTAGGAACAGAAATCCCATAGCCATCATCATACACAAAAACAGCTAAGGGCACTTGCAATACGCCTGCAGCATTCATTGTTTCCCAAAAATGACCTTCTGAAGTAGAAGCATCACCAATTGTACAAAAACAAACTTCATTACCATTATTACTCAATTCTTTAAACTGCTTCAATTCTTTTACCTGCCTGAAAGCTTTCGATGCAAAGGCGAGGCCAAGAGCGCGGGGCATTTGGCCTCCTGTAGGTGCTATATCTGCAGAAACATTTTTTAATAGTGCCAACGAGCGCCAGTTACCATCTTCATCTACAAATGGCGTAGCAAAATGGGAGTTCATTTGCCTACCTGCACTAAATGGATCATTATGGATATCAGAATCTGCATAAAGTTGAGAAAAAAATTGCTCTACAGTGGCTACTCCTGCTGCAAACATAAAAGTCTGATCACGATAGTATCCTGAGCGAAAATCTCCGGGCTTATAAAATTTAGCCATAGCTATCTGCGGTAATTCTTTACCATCGCCAAAGATTCCAAACTTTGCCTTACCTGTAAGTACTTCCTTTCGAGCCATCAAACTGGCCTCTCTGCTTACGCATAAGGTGTAGTAATCGTTCAATACCTCTTGACGGAAATGATCAAAAGAAAGTTCAGAAGAAACAGTCGCCTGTTCATTTAAAGCATCGTTAATCATCTTGCAAAAATATCAATAAATGATGAATGTTAAAAAATGACAACAAAACGGGCAATTTGAAACCTTTTCTGCCGTTTTACTATCTTTGAAACTGAAAACAATACCATATAAAGTATGAAACAAATTTTCTTTGCCCTCACCTTACTTTGCGTAGCTGGTGCATCAAATGCCCAGAAAACAGTGACGCCTAAAAAACAAAGCAAGACCGTTAGTACCGAAAAGGTCGCTTCACCTGCGGCAGTATTGGTAACCCAACCGGCCGTTCCGGCGGAAAGCCTAAGCCTTAAAGAAACTGAATTTGATTTTGGCAAAATCCCTCAAGGCAAACCGGTTACCCACATATTTGAATTTACAAATACCAGTTCCAAGTCTTTTGCATTGGATAATGTACAGGCGAGTTGCGGCTGTACTACCCCTGTCTGGAATAAAGATGTGGTAGAGCCTGGACAAACAGCAAAAATAACTGTTGGCTACAATGCTGCAAACGAAGGGCCATTCACTAAGCCTGTGACTATTTCTTATAATGGCACCACTAAACAAATTATTATAAAAGGCGAGGTGTGGAAAACACCTGTTACCTCTGCCCCAGAAAATGCTACATTAAACAACTTAAAAAAAGATCAATAAAAAAAACACAATGAAAAAATTATTATTTCTCGCATTAGCTTTTTGTACTGCAAATGTTTTCGCTCAGAAAAAAGCAGATGATATTGCCAAATTCAATGTTGAATCATTTGACTTTGGGAAAGTTGAACAAAACCATCCGGCCACTGCTACATTTGTTATAAAGAATATAAGCAATGAGCCACTGGTAATAGATCAGGCAGCGCCAAGCTGTGGCTGTACTGTATCTGACTATACTAAATCTCCCATAGCTCCCGGAAAAACAGGTACTATTAAAGCTACTTTTAATGCTGCTGCAATGGGCCCAATTGATAAAACAATCACAGTGAAACTGGCAGGAATAGATGATGTGAAATTTCTAAAATTAAAAGGCGAAGTGGTAGCACCTTCTACTTCTTCAGTTAAGAAAAAATAGATTACAATCAGTAAACTTCATAAAAAAAACCTTCAAATATTGGAGGTTTTTTTTATGTTTATGCATGAGGCTTTGCAGCCAAATCAAACAATTTGAACAGATAGATTATGCCGGAATTTTTAAATAGGTTCAGAAGAATAACTTCCAGCGGTCTGTATATTCCCGAAATAGATGGCCTACGTTTTCTTGCAGTAGCCTGGATATTTTTATACCACTTTAATGGGTATTTGGCCATTTCCAGAAGTTTCCACGAAGATTCATTAACCCAAACATTCTTCTACAACGGATATAGAGGAGTAGAGCTTTTTTTTGTAATCAGTGGTTTTATTTTGAGCCTGCCATTTGCAGATTTTTACTTCAATAATGGAAAAAAAGTTTCTCTAAAAAAATATTTCCTCAGAAGAATTACCCGGTTAGAGCCGCCCTATTTTTTACTGATGATACTGCTGTTTCTGGCATTGGTAATATCCGGCACATATACTGTTAGCAGTTTGTTACCCCACTTAGGTGCCTCATTGCTGTATGCACACAATATTTTTTATCCCGGCACTTCCCCAATTATTAATTCGGTAGCCTGGTCGCTTGAACTGGAAATACAATTTTATATACTCATTCCGTTTATGGGGCGGATTTTTTTACTAAAAAAAATTCAGAGGCGAATAATTCTTCTAATCGCAATTTGTGTATTGCCTATCCTGCAACACTATTTTAAAACAGATATACTTTTCTTCTATCAATATCTGCAATATCCGCTTGCCGGATTTTTACTTGCCGACATTTACATTTGTAAAAAAAATAGCATCGAGGATATTGGGAAATTAAAAAATCTATTTGTAATTTTTATCGGGTTCATTCTTTTTGCACTGATCCTTTTTATTCCAGGCGACAGGCAGAGCCTGCTAACTTCTTTATTGCTGCCTTTTGTTATTTTACTTTTTTATTGGGTTGTATTATTCAATACTTTCTGGAAAAAACTTTTCAGTATAAAATGGATCACTATTATAGGCGGGATGTGCTATTCAATCTATTTGATTCATCTACGTATGTTCTATTTTTTAGGCCCTTACGTTTTAAATTTGGTGCCAATAAAAAATTATTATGCCTATTTACTTATCCAGTTACTCATTCTGGGCTCTATTACCTTTCTATTAAGTGCTATATTCTTTTATTTTATAGAAAGGCCCTGCATGAAAAAAGATTGGTACAAGCCATTTATTTTAAATCATGAAAATAGGCTTACATACTCAAAAAATAAACAAGTGGATTAAGTATTCTATTTAATCCCTATCACCGATAATTTGCTCTGCTTAATTAATTCATTCAGCTTAAGAACATCTTTTGTCAAAACATTTTTTAACTGATCAAGTTGCAAGTCGGCCCTCTCTGCTAAGTATTTGTAAGCCTCTTTTACCTGTTTAGTAGGTGCATAATTTCCAGAGGCAGCATAGTCATATAACCCAGAAATCTGATCATTTAGCCTGATTGGATAATTTAGTAGATCCTGCGCACTCTTCGCCTTCGTTTGGTATAATGCCTCTTCAATACGGGTGATCCGGTGATCAATAGAATCTGTAAGGGTTTTTATTTCCTTTACGGAATCGCTACCCGGCCGCTGCATAAATTCTTTTATCTGGCTGCGTATATCACGTATGTTTTTAATTGCCTTTTGTATCTCTGAAAATTTATCACGGACTGCAATAAGAAAATTAAACTGGTCTTCATATTCTTGTTGAGTTTCCTTAAAATTGGGGTTGGCTTTAATGATAGCACCTACAGTTAAACTATCCTTATTTTCCTTTATCACTTTTATATAATATTGACCAGGGATAGCCTTGGGTGCACCGACAGTTCCATTCCATAGTATCATGTCTGGAACTTTTTCAGCAGGCTCATAATTCATATCCCAAACAAATTGGTTCATTCCTTTATTCACCTCAATTTTTCCTGTATCACCACCGGGCTTCGTGCTAAATGAGCGGATAACTGTATGGTTCTTGTCAAGCACATAAATCTTTGTCATACTGCTATCGCCAAATTCTTTTACAAAATAATTTACTACTACTCCATTTGGAGGATTAATACCCGCATTCTGGGCTTTAAGATTTTGCCTGCCTCCCATGCGCCATGCATCTTCAATCGGGAAAATATAAAGTGCCTGATCCTCTATTTTTTTATCAACTTGTTGCACTACCGATAGATCGTCTAACACATAAAAACCCCTTCCCTGAGTAGCTACCACTAAGTCATTATTTTTTATAGTGATATCAGTTATAGGCACTATTGGCAGATTTAGCTGAAAGGGCTTCCAGTGCTCACCATAGTCATAACTAATGTACATTCCATACTCAGTACCACAATATAAAAGGCCCGGTCTTTTTTTATCAGCTCTCAGGCAACGGGTAAAGTGCGTTTTATCAATACCGTTAGTAATCAGTTTCCAGGATTTACCATAGTCTTTTGTTACAAAAATGTAGGGTGTATAATTATCTTCCTTGTATTTCATTCCTACAAAATAGGCCACTCCTTTTTGAAAAGGGTCACTTTCTACACAATTCCAAACCATCCATTTTCCTGCTGCAGGTGGAGTAACATTTTCCCAATGTGCGCCTCCATCCTTGCTTACATTTATTAGTCCATCATCGCTTCCTGTCCACAACAAATCCTTTTCAAGCGGTGATTCACTTGCAGTAAAAATGGTGCAATACACTTCAGCCCCTGAATTGTCCTGAGTAATCAAGCCACCACTAGATTTTTGCCTTGCTTTATCATTTGTAGTAAGGTCGCCACTAAGTGCAGTCCAGGATGCCCCTTCATTTTCTGTTGCAAATAATACATTTCCTGCTGCGTATAATTTTTTAGGATTATTGGGCGAAAAGAAAATCGGGAAGTTCCATTGAAAGCGATATTTACTGATTTCTGCCCCATTGCCCAAATCATTTACGGGCCATACACTCACCGTTCTGTTTTCGCCTGTTTTATGATCGAAGCGAGATAGGAAGCCACTATAATTTCCGCCATACACAATATCAGGATTTGATGGATCGGCTACTACATAACCGCTTTCAAATCCGGCTGTCGGTGTCCAATTGCTTTGATTGATATCACTTCCCTCGGTACGTGATAAAATACGTACTGTTGTATTATCCTGCTGAGCTGCAAGAATTCTGTAAGGGAAATTATTATCAGTAGAAACACGATAAAACTGAGCAGTAGGTTGATTATAATAGGTACTCCAATTATTTCCTGCATCAAAACTTATCTGTGCCCCACCATCATCGGCTACAATCATGCGTTGTGCATTCTCTGGATCTATCCACATATCGTGATGGTCGCCATGAGGAGTACTAATTTCCTTAAAGTTTTTTCCACCATCATGGCTGCTGAACATTTCTACATTCAGTGCATAAATTAAATCTACATTTTGGGGATCGCAATATATTTTACTGAAGTACCACGCACGTTGGCGGATATTTGCATCTGTACTTACATTTTCCCACGTATTGCCACCATCATCGCTTCTCAGCAAGCCTCCTGATTTAGATTCTACTAAAGCAAAAATCCTGTCAGGATTAACAGGCGAAACGGCAATACCTATATTTCCTAAAATAGTTTTTCCCGGAAAACCTTTTTGATTATTCAGATTCTTCCATGTGTTACCGCCATCAGTGCTTTTCCATAGGCCACTTCCTTCACCGCCACTTTCCAGGCTGTAGGGTGTGCGCAGCACATGCCATGTAGATGCATACAGCACAGAGGGATTGCCCGGTTCCATTACCAACTCTGCCCCGCCGCTCATATCGTTACTATACAAAACCTTTTTCCAGGTTTTGCCGCCATCCAGAGTCTTGTAGATGCCCCTTTCAGTAGAAGGGCCAAATAAATGCCCCAACGCTGCCACCCATACAATATCAGGATTTTCAGGGTGAACTACTATGCGCATTATGTGGCGGGAATCATCAAGGCCAATATGCTTCCAGCTCCTTCCACCATCATCACTCCGCCACAGGCCATGGCCTTCACTAACATTACCGCGTAACGTAGTTTCGCCCTCACCTGCATATACAATGGAAGAGTTCGAAGGCGCTACAGCAATACTACCGATGGAACCACCAAAAAATCTATCAGAAATATTTTTCCAATTGCTGCCTCCATCCTGAGTTTTCCAAACGCCACCACCTGTAGCAGCGAAGTAAAAAGTATTTTTATTTTTATAATCACCTGCTACGCCACTTGCCCTGCCGCCCCTAAAAGGACCTACGAGCCTAAAATTGGTGGTGGAAAGCAGCACGCTATCCCTGTTTTCAAGCGACACTTTTTTTACTTGGGAAAAGGAAATTAAATTGATTAACAAAAGGAAAGTCAGGGAAAATATTAGTTTCATCCTCGGTAATTTTAGGATGTTAAAAGTAATACAATGGAAGGGAATTTAAAATCATTCATCTAAATCAAAACAGGAAATAAATCATTGGGGATTTCAAAAAGTAGAAAGTCAATTAATTGAATTGATAAGAAGATTGGGCATATATGATTTGTGAATAGTCCAGTTTAAATTAGAAAGCATGCTAAATGCCACATGTCAAATTGAAAAAAAAATACTTAAATACAATACCAATTACTACTTTGCTTAATCTCAAATAACCTGGTTGAATTTTTATTTTACTCGACTATCAATTTTATGATTAGCGATCGTCCTGAAAATGGTATTTTAATATAAGTACTCTTTTCCTGATGTACCCCTTTTATAGAAAGCTTCTTTTCTACTACAATTTTGTTTTCTTTAATACTTGCTTGTAAAATATTTGCACCCGGAATAGAAAGACTTATTGCTCTCGCTTTATTTTTTATAGAAGATGCACCTGAAGCTTTAATGGAAATAATAACTTCCTTTCCATGAGTAACACCATTAAAATTTATCAGCGCATATTGTTTTTTTTCTAAAGAATTTTTAGAAACTCCATCATCTAAAAAAAGTGAATAAGTTGTACGCGTCGATGAAGGATAATATTGCACAATTAATTTAGTGTCGTCGTAATCTGCTGTGGTAGCCAATTGCGCTACATGGCTATAATCGGCATAAGGAATAAAACTGCCTTCCTTTACAAAAACGGGCATGTCACTTAGCGTTACTTTTTCATTTATCCATTTTTTGCCTTCATATTTTTCTGAAGTAAAAAGATGGTACCATTTGCCCGCAGGCAAATATAATTTTCTTGTTTGTGCACCTTTCTCTATCACAGGCGCTACCAAAATATTTTCGCCCCACATATATTCATCACCGGCTTTGAGCAAATTACTATCTGCCATGTTAAAATAAAATAATGGCCGTACCAAAGGCTCGCCATCCTTTGCCTGTTTGAACGCCAGCGTATAATTATAAGGCAGCATAGCATAGCGCAGGTCAATAAAATTGCGCACGATACTTTTGTAAGGATTGGGATGTAAGGCTGCTTCAGATGGTATGTTCAATTGATTTTTATCCAGTTCTGCCACTGCGGTACCATGTGGGCGAAACACCGGCGTGAATACTGCAAACTGCAGCCAGCGCGTATATAATTCTTGATCATCATCGCCGCCGGCAAAGCCGCCTGCATCTGCATGTATGTAAGGCACACCACTCATGCTCATGCCTATCATCACCGGCAATTGTGCCTCCAATCCGCTCCAGCTACGGCCTACATCGCCACTCCATGGAAATACACCATAGCGGCCGCTACCTGCATAGCCACTCCGATTCAGGTTAAATAATCGTGTGGTTGGATATTCTTTGGCATAATGATCATAGAGCATTTTATCCCAATAGTGCCCGTAAATATTATGCACTTCATCTGCACTAAATAATCTTTTAAAACCAAAATTCTCTAAATTATGAAATACTTCTGCAGGATGCCTTTCCGGTTCGCCGAGATCGCCCCACCAGCCCGCTATGCCTTTAGTGATTTGGGTTACATATTTTTTCCAAAACCATTCCTGTGCATCATGGCGATAGAGATCAAGCAATCCGGCGGGGCCAAAATAAAAATCTTTGATAAGGTACGGCGCACCATTACTATCCACTGCATGATACTTTTTTGACTCTTTAAAATATTTAGTGCCTTGCACCAGATAGGGTTCTGTTATCAAAATAGTTTTAATATTTTGTTTGCTAAAATCCTGAATCATTTTTTCAGGTTGTGGCCATGATTTTTTATTCCACGACAGATTGCCCATGGTACCCTGAATACTATCGCCAAACCAAAAAAGGTCTATAATTACTGCATCAAATGGTATAGTGTCGGCACGCATTGCAGCAGCAATATCGGTTAATTGAGCCTGCGACCTGTACCCAAACCGGCTCATCAGATTACCAAATACCCACCGGGCCGGAATGGGCTGTGTGCCTACAAGAGATTGAAATTTTTTTAAGACGGTTTGTACATTTTGCCCGGGAATTAAATAAAAACTAAGCTCGCCTGATGAGGCGCCATATTCTAAAACATCAGTATTTGCCTTTCCGATATCTACATATCCGCGCGAAGGGTTGTCGAAAAATATTCCATAACCTCTGGAAGAAATAATAAACGGCACTGAATAATTTAGGCTCTCTGCATTTAGGCCATATCCATAATTAGGGCCATTATAAAAAGGCAACTTATATCCTCGCCTATCAAGTGGTACAGAGCGCTCACCGGTGCCAAATATTTTTTCATTGGGTGTTAATTGAAAATGAAAACCTTTGTAAAAACCACTGTCAAAATAGTTGAGAACGTGCAGCGCCTTGTCGGAAAAATATAACGCTATTTCTTTGTCACCATTAGATTCAATTTTACTATCAGGTGTTTTTTGTTGTGCAGGTTTTAATATTACCGCATTAGAAATAGGTTCATTTTTCAAATAACCTTTAGGCTGAAAAGTACATTTGATTATTCCATTATCAAACTGTGTAAACATCCATAGCCCATTGGCTTGCGCTATTTTTTTTTGTGCATTAGCCTGTAAGGCCGCTACTACTAAAATCAAAATATACAGTACACAATATTTCTTCATGGATAAAATAATTAGAGAATGAAATTACAAAAAGCGAATGAGGTAATGAATTTACATACTATTTTCTAATAAGGTATATGAGCTTAAGAGTATAAAGGTGAAAAATTAAATTTGATATTAGTAATAAAAATTAAAACAGGCTGCTGGCATGCTACTCGTATTTCGCTGGGGAATAAAAGGCCACCATAATTTTTATAATTGGTGAATTGAATGCACAGCCTAACTTCTTGCCCAGTATGTGTTTCATCGCTAGTATATAATAGCCTTTGCTCTATTAGCAGATAACTATTTACATCAATAAGATATAAGCAAGCGCTTGCATCCTTTGCCCGTAACAAAATTTTATAACACTTAGAGCCATCTACCATTTCGGTACCAGTAAAAAAAGCAGTGTACCCCTTTTGCTTAAAATGATAGAGATCATTTAGTGTATCAAATGATTTGTATAGCAGGCTGCGCTGAATTTCAAAAATATATTCTGGCACTTCTTGATGGGTAGCTACATAAGAAGGATTCCGATTGTACTCTAACAACAATTTTCCATATTGCCCGGCATTACTGTGCGCTATACTAAAAGAAACATTTCGCACTATTTCTATTAAAACAAAGTTCTGGCCTTTAGGCTCTTCCAATACGCCCGTTATTTCAAGTCTGTTAATGCCTTCCAATATTTTTTCTCCACCTATTGCATCTATATATCGGGCAATAATTTCATTGGGCGATTGATGGTTGGCTCGTAAAATAAAAAAAAATACCAGGCTTAGCAGAAAAAATATAAATATAAAAAGCTCGTGCATTTTTTTATTGCAAGATACGTGGCGGGAAAAATATTATTTTTGAAATAAAAATGGAATTTACAAAAAGAGGAAATATAGTGGACATTCTGCAAAAAATAATTTATTGCGGAACTATAGAGATAAAAGACAATAAAATAATTTCCATAGCAAAGGAAGGCCCGGAAGACTTCAGCCTGCCCTATATACTACCCGGCTTTATAGATGCACATGTACACATTGAAAGTTCGATGCTTGTTCCATCAGAATTTGCAAAGCTCGCAGTAGTGCAGGGTACGGTAGGCACCATCAGCGATCCGCATGAAATAGCCAATGTATGCGGCACACAAGGAGTAGCGTACATGATTGAAAATGGCAAAACGGTTCCTTTTAAATTTCATTTTGGAGCGCCAAGTTGCGTGCCTGCTACTATTTTTGAAACAGCCGGAGCTGCATTAGATGCTGATGCTGTGGATACCTTACTCGCTAATGATGATATTTATTATTTGAGTGAAATGATGAATTTTCCCGGTGTACTACATGGAGACGAAGAAGTATTTGCCAAAATAAAATCTTCAAAAAAATATAACAAGCCTGTAGATGGCCATGCGCCCGGGTTACGCGGAGCGGATGCGAAAAAATATATTGATGCTGGCATCTCAACCGATCACGAGTGTTTTACCTATGAAGAAGCAAAGGATAAGCTGGACTATGGGATGAAAATTTTAATTCGCGAAGGAAGCGCAGCAAAAAACTTTGATGCTTTGATTGAAATACTGAACGACCATGAAGAAGAGGTAATGTTTTGTAGCGATGACAAACACCCGGATAGCTTGGTAAAAGGGCATATTAATGAATTGTGTAAGAGGGCAGTAGCGTATGGAGTGAATGTTTTTAAAGTATTAAGAGCTGCCTGTATCAATCCGGTGCTACATTACAAAATGAAGGTGGGATTATTACAGATAAACGATCCGGCAGATTTTATTGTAGTGGAAGATTTAAAAATTTTTAATGTAATTGCCACATTTATAAATGGAGAAAAAGTTGCAGAAAAAAGCCAATCGCTCATAAATACCCAACCTGCAAAAATTATTAATAATTTCAATTGCTCGCCCAAAAGTATTCAGGATTTTAAAGTAAGTATAGATGGCTTTCAGGGGCAGGTAATAGAAGCGCTTGATGGGCAATTGATTACGAACAAACTAAATATCCAACCAAAAGAAAGTAATGGTGAATTATTGAGTGATGTAAAAAATGATGTTTTAAAAATGGCGGTTATTAACCGGTATCATGATGCGCCTGTAAAATTGGCTTTTATAAAAAATTTTGGCTTAAAAAAAGGAGCAATTGCTTCTTCTGTGGCGCATGACAGCCATAATATAATAGCAGTAGGTACAGATGACGAAAGCCTGTGTGCGGCAGTAAATGTAGTAATAGAATGCAAAGGCGGTATCAGTAGTGCAGATAGTAAGGATGCATCAATGAATAAAGTGCTTCCATTGCCCATAGCAGGATTGATGAGCAATGAAGATGGCTACAAGGTAGCTAATGAATATACCCGATTAGATGCTACTGCCAAAGAAATGGGCGCTACCCTTGCCGCCCCTTTTATGACATTATCTTTCATGGCACTTTTGGTAATTCCCCATCTCAAGTTAAGCGATAAAGGGTTATTTGATGGTGATACCTTTAAGTTTTTGTAAAATGTTGAGCAGTGTAAAAAGGCCATAAGTGCTGTCTGGGAAATATTGATATTTTGCTATGGGATATGGCTGCACGCACTAAGAATAAGTAGCTAAGTATTGGGGGCGCGCTATTGCAATCAAAACCATTGATGAAAATAAAAAATTAAAAAGGATGTGGTTAGTAACGTCAAATCAAAGGCCGGGGGCCGCGCTTAGGTTTTGGTCTCAGTCGAGTCTCTCGAAGAGGACTCGGCGATTAATCTTATAAACGCCAAGTCCCGTGACGGCGACTTTTGACTGAGATAAATGTCCTGAGTTTTGCAAACCCTGGACAGCAGTACTTTTTATTTCAACATACTACCGTTAGCTGAGGATTGCCAACTCACAAAACCTGCCCTACACCCTGCGCCAAAGAAAATTTTTTTGAATCATTGAAAAATGTCCCCAACAAATTTTATTGTTTCACCATCCTTATCGCTTGCCGATAATAGCTGCCAATTAATTCTATCTCATAAATACCCTTTGCAAGGTCGCTGGTTTGCATTTTAATTTCGTTTATCCCTGCTTGTACTTTTCTGCTGATTACCTTTATCACCTTGCCTGATGGGTCTATTAAGCGCAATTCGATTTTTTCTTCACCATGCCCCTCATATCGTAAAGTGGCCTCATTGCTTACGGGATTATTTACCAATCTAAATTTGTTTTCATCTCCAGGTATCTTTACTTTTTGAATGTTTGTGTAAAACTCCTCGCCATCAATATCTGTTTCAGCAATTCTATAATAGATCAATCTTCCTCTTAAGTTTATACTTTGTAAATCATTAAAAATATAGCTACGAAGATTGCTACTATTGCCCGCTGCAGGTATTGTGCCTATGGTCTCAAAGACAGCTCCGTCTAAACTTCTTTGAACCTTGAAATTTTTACTATGAGATTCACTTCCTGTAGTCCATGATAGTTGAATCTTATCTCTTACCAGAACAGCATTAAATGAGGAAAAGGTAACAGGAACAGTGGAAGTAATAATAAAATCCCAAATACCTCGCCCCATTGTACCAAATCGCACTATATTCTGTGACCGGATGTATTCAACTGATGAAAAGAATTGAACTGGTGATGTATTATCTGCCAGACTGTACCATTTATTATCGCTCACTACATATACAAAAGGTCCCGCATCGGTGGCTGCAAAAATAAATTTTTCATCAGGCGTTGCTACTATTTCATTTACCAGAGTATTTGGTAATCCGTTTGACATTGAAGTAAACGAAACACCTCCATTAATGGATTTGAACACCGATCCATTGCTATAGCCTGAGCCACTATACCAAATTACTTTACTATCGATACGGCTTGCCAATATACAGGATCCATATAGATACCATGGTGTAGGGCCATTGAATGATGTTGTTTTATTCCATGACACTCCTAAATCATTTGAATAGAAAAAAGTACCGTCCTCTGTCGCAACATATAATTTGTTATTATCTATCAATGATTGTTCTATAGCCGTAATCCCTGAGGTAGTGTTATTGCTATTCGCTCTGAAATCAAAATTGAATTGCGTAGCTGTTACTGTGTATGGACTTGTAAAAGGTAAAGTTGCCTTTATAAGATAGGATCCTCCGCCACCTGTGAGGTTGCCCCCGCCTAACCAAATTGAATTTTCAGAGGCATTCGCAGTGGCAGTTGCAGGAAGCATCCATCCATAATTAGGTTTTTGAGTCCCTGGCAGAGCCCAATAACTAATGTAGGTGGGATTGGCATTTTGCAGATTTGTGTACAGATAATAAGTCCCCCCTGGGTATTGAGGCCATGCAAAAGTATTATTACCTGTTAAGCTTAGCTGGCCGTAATCTCCACTAATAACCTGAATAAAATTCTGAACACCAGGCGAAGTTCCGGTAAGAGTTCTTTGGAATCCCTGATCTTGACTTCCGGTATAAATTCGTTCTGGGTTCAGTGTATCTGTTATTACATCATATAGTTCTACAGCTCCAAGCGTGGACAAACTTTGATTGCTTACTGTGGTCAATTTATCATAACTTACAAATACACCTCCATGGCAATTGATAATTGCAAATTCGGTATTATCTGTTTTCTTAAAAAATTCGATCTCCATAATATCCGCATGCAGCTTTCCATATATATTTCCATAATACTCACTCCAGTCGTTTATTTTAGTAAAACTTACTCCGCTATTACTGCTTTTATAGGCATTAACGCCACCATAGAATACCATTGCAGGATCGGTCATAGATACATTCATTTTATTCCATGCACCTTCTGAAAAAGTAGATTGCAGTGTCCAGCTTGCCCCTTGATCAGTACTCAAATAAATTGTATTATTATCTATCATCAGGTATAGGTAATAAACTCCGCCTACATAAGTACCTTTTAAAAGATAATTTGAATTGGAATGCCCCAATACAAAATTGCTTAATTGGTTAATTGCAGAACCGGAAATCTTATAAAGTTTAAGCGTGCCTGGTGTAGAAGCTTTGTCCACAAGATAAATTTCATTTATGTTATAAGGCTTACATACTGCAATATTGGTATATGAAGATGTTTGATATCCCGCTAAGACTGAAAACGAAAGTCCTTCATCTGTACTTTTATAAAACCTGAACCAGCCATCACTGGACCGCGCCAAACAATAAAGAGAATTGGATCCATCATTCATAAAATAAATTCCATTATTACTATATAGAGTAGTATTACTAGGAAATGTTGAAAGGTTAATGGTCTGCCCGTTATCATCTGAATAATATAATTGGTTTGCCACTTCCAGCATTATTCTTACACCGCCTGTATTTTTCTTAAATGCTTTTAATAATGTTTGGTCAAACCTGTAATTCTGATTTAATAATGACCAACTACCACTACCTAAAAAACTACTCCAGAGAGAACCCCCATTTGAAATAGTATAAATAGTATTAGACCCTGGTTCATAATCAACCACCCTTACACTTCCTGTAATATTGTTGGCACCTCTGGCCGACCACGATCCTGTAATATTACCATTAGCAAAACTGGAAGTAAAAGCTTGCCGTTGCATAGCAGTTGCAGCTTGAATCATATTTTGATTCTCTATATTCTGCCAAGATATGCCCGGTGCTGCTCGGTGTTTTAATTCAAAATATTTTTCTCTTAACTCTTCATTTTCTTCGCCCTCAGTAGGCAGAGGCAATTTCAAAACATTACCTATAGTTGTTTTGCCTTTAAGAGAGTGGCCTGTTCTTGAAATAACCTTATATGTAAGGAGGATTACACAAAAAAAAGACAGGAATAGAAATATTTTCTTATACATGATTTTAGGCTTTTGATAATTTGAAAAATATTTAAAGTCAAATCATAGTATAGCAATGAAGTTCTTAAAGATTTGAATTGAGTTGCTTAAATCTTAAAAAACATAAAATAACAGGAAAGCAGTTTTAATTACATCAAAAAAAAGTTTTCTTCATGTAATTAAAACTAAAAGTAAAGCACAATTACCCTTTAAAAAATAGCAATAAATAGCTATTTTTTATTAATCTAAGGAATTATCCAAATTATTCTCAGTAAGCACGGCTATTTTATACTGGGAAAATGAATTTTCGATGAGCTGAAATTTGGTACCTCGTAATAACAAATGGTCGAAAAATAGATTTTATTATAACTCGCTTCTTTCAATCTCTTTAGAAAATGTGAAGGGTCAACTCACTGACAAAAAATTTTAAAGAATCCTTTCATTGTTAGGCAGTTGAATTATAAAAAAATTTCTTTTGAGAAATCACTTACCAGTTGATTAAATTTTTCTGTCTGATCAATATTTACCAAATGGCTAGCCCCAGCAATCTTAAAAATTGTGTTTTTCCATAAGGGAAGTATTGTATTGTCTAAATAATTGCAATCAATTACCCTTTCATCTTTCCCAAAAATTACCAAACAGGGCACATTTTTCAAATTTATTATTTCAATCTCATCCACATATTTTTTTTCAGCTATTGACTTTCCAAGAGCCGAGCGAAAGGGGCTCAGTACTGCATTATAATCCTCGAAAAAGTAATTCATATCCTCTATGCTTTCAGATAAGGAGGTTTCAGTAGCATAAATTTTTATATCCTCAAAATCAGCCATATCTGTAAACACAACGCCTACATGAATATTTTGCTTTACAAATTTTTCAACCCCCAAATTTTCACCCACTATGCATGGGCCGGCAAGTATTAACCCCAAAGGATGGACATCAAACGAAAGCATTTCGGCTACTATATTAGTGCCTAACGAAACCCCTGAAATAATATAAGGATTGAGGCCAGCCAACATAGTAATAGCTTTACTCATTAACTTGGCTATTTCTATAAGGGTATAAAACACTTCATCCAACACCCCAGATTCCCCATGGGCAGGTAAATCAAAAGCAATAAGCCTGTAGGCCGATAAAGCCCCACTATCAAATTGCTTTCGCCAGCTGTTCTTACTCCCCGAGTTGCCATGAATAAAAAATATGGTTTTCGAAGCAGTTGCATTCTTCTCGCAATAGGCAATTGAAATGCTATCTACTATAATAAAATGACGCTTCATTTAAAAATAAATTCCTTGAAAAAAATAAAGTTTTAAATTTTGACACTCAAAAATAAATAATTAATTTTTATAATTTGACATCCTTTTTTACTACGAACTACTCAGTACAGATTCAAAAATCAAAATAAACTATCTTTGCACCCCCAATTATAAAATGAGTAAAAAAGGAAAAGTATTAATGGCAATGAGTGGCGGCATAGATAGCACAGTAGCCGCTTTAATGCTTCATCACCAAGGGTATGAGGTAGTAGGCATTACTATGAAAACCTGGGATTATGCCTCCAGTGGTGGCGATACTAATAAGCAAACGGGCTGCTGCAATATTGATAGCTTTAACGATGCTCGAGAAGCCGCCGTGCAGCACGGGTTTCCTCATTTTATTCTTGATATCAGAGAAGAGTTTGGCAGTTTTGTGATTGATAATTTTGTAGAAGAATATATTGCCGGCCGTACGCCTAACCCTTGCATACTGTGCAATACCCATATTAAATGGCGCGCTCTGAGCAAAAGAGCAGATGCCTTGGGCTGCGATTTTATAGCCACCGGCCACTATGCCCAAATACATCAGCATACTAATGGAAGGTATTTTGTAAGAAAGGGCATTGATGCCTCTAAAGACCAAAGCTATGTGCTATGGGGCCTGGAGCAAGACCTGCTGGCTCGTACCATGCTGCCATTGGGTACTTATCGCAAAAGCGAAATCAGGCAAATGGCTATAGACTATGGCTATCCGGCTCTTGCCAAAAAGAATGAGAGCTATGAAATATGCTTTGTGCCTGATAATGACTACCGAGGTTTTTTAAAAAGAAAAGTAGAGGGGCTTGAAGAAAAAGTAAGCGGCGGTTTTTTTGTAAATAAAGAAGGTAATATTTTAGGCCCGCACCGGGGGTATCCTTTCTATACTATTGGCCAGAGAAAAAATCTTGGAATAGCATTGGGCAAGCCGGCTTTTGTAACCAAAATAATTCCTGAAACAAATACTATTGTACTTGGTGATGAAGAAGATTTGCTCGGAAGCGAATTGATAGTAAAAGGAATCAATTGGGCAAAATATGACGGTGTAGCAGATGGCATGGAAGCCGTTACGAAAATAAGATACAAAGACAAGGGTGCGCTTTCTCAAATCAATACATACGAAAATGGAGTGAAAGTGCGTTTTTATGAGGAAGTAAAAGGTATAGCACCCGGACAAAGCGCCGTTTTCTATGATGGCGATGATGTAGTGGGTGGCGGTATCATTCAGAGAAATTAATAGCATTATAAAAACTTAATAGACTTAGTTACGTACTTCAGCAAAAAACAGTAGTTTACGTAATGAAATACTAATCATGGCTACCCATTTCCCCCCAAAAAAAATTATATACAACATTTACTTGTTGGCAATGTGCACCCTTTTGTTCTTTGCTTCCTGTAAAAAACAAATAGATGTATTAAATACCAATCCTGTTGCTGATTATTTCCCATTACAGGTAGGCAATTATATTAATTATAACCTCGATTCTACACTTTATGTAAACTTTGGGCAAACTCAAATTATAGCAAGCTATCAGGTGCAGGATCGAGTAGATGCACTGATAACTGATAATCTGGGAAGGCCTACTTACCGGATAATCCGATACCAGCGCAAAACTGATGCAGATCCTTGGGTAGCCAACAATACCTTTATGGCTACACCATCAGAAAACGATCTTGAGTATGTAGAAAATAATTTACGATTCATAAAGCTACATGCTCCCGTAATGCAGGATTTTTCCTGGAAAGGAAACCGGTACATCAATACTACAGGCATTGATCCTGATCTGCGATACATGGATGATTGGGATTATGTATATGATAGCGTAGGTTATCCACTCAAAATAAATACCCTTCAGTTCGACAGCACCATTAAAGTATTTGAAAGAAACCAGTTTGATGGCGATCCACCTTCGCCTACCAGCACTGGATATGCAGAGAAAACCTATTCCATAGAAAAATATGCAAAAGGTGTTGGGCTTATCTATCGTGAATTTTTACATTGGGAATACCAACCCCCTTCCAGCCCTTTCCCCGGCTATACAGGATATGGCGTAAAGCTTACCATTACAGGACATAATTAGCCCTACAATAAAGACCTTATATGAAGAGTTGGATTTATTACATTAAAGTAACTTTTTTCTGCTTCGCCTTCTCTTTTTGCATACAAAATGTTTCGGCACAGTTTACACGCTATGTCATAAAATTTAAAGATAAAAATGGTTCTCCATTTTCTATTTCTAATCCTTCACAATTTCTTTCGGCCCGTGCTATAGATAGAAGAACCAGACAACACATTAGCATTAATGAAACGGACTTACCTGTAGTACCCCGCTACATTGATAGCATACGCCTGGCCGGAAGTGTAAAAATATTGAACACCAGCAAATGGCTCAATCAGGTATGTATAGAAACTACTGATGCAGCAGCACTTACCAAAATAAATTCATTCTCCTTTGTAGCAAAAAGCGACCCTGTAAAAAGAATTGGTAATCGGGGTGTTTTTCAGAAAAGTAAATTCTCAGAAGATTTTAAAGGAACACTTAGCCCTGCCTCGCCGGCCGGCGCAAATGATTTTTATAATTATGGAAATGCCTTCGGCCAGATTCATATACACAATGGCGAATACCTGCACAACAAGGGCTTTCATGGTGAAGGATTAATTATTTCTGTTATTGATGCAGGGTTTTACCATTATCAATCGCTGCCTGCATTTGATAGTATCA